>JAILIQ010000322.1 GCA_024695205.1 Lachnospiraceae bacterium | reverse complement strand
CAGGGTACTCTGTAAGAATTATATTCCGTTTTATGAGAGAGCGGCTTCATATGAGCAAACCGATAGTCGCGATAATCGGCAGACCTAACGTCGGCAAACGAACGCTATTTAATGCGCTTGCCGGCGAGCAGATCTCGATCGTCAAGGATTCTCCGGGTATTACGCGCGACAGGATCTATGCCGATACGACATGGCTCGACAAAAGCTTTACGATAATAGATACGGGCGGTATCGAGCCCGAGTCGGATGATGTGATCTTAAGATCGATGCGTGAGCAGGCTCAGGCGGCGATCGATACGGCGGATGTGATCATCTTTCTTGTTGATGTGCGTCAGGGACTTGTGGATGCGGATTTTACGGTCGCCGATATGCTGAGACGTTCCAAAAAGCCGATAGTCCTTGCAGTCAATAAGGTGGATGATTTTAACAAGCTTGAAGCCGATGTTTATGAATTTTATAATCTTGGGTTAGGTGAGCCGTTTGCGATAGCTTCCACCAACAAACTCGGTTTCGGAGAGCTTCTTGACGAAGTGGTCTCTCATTTCGATGAGGAAGGCGATGCTTCGGAGGAAGACGAAAGACCCCGTATCGCGGTAGTCGGAAAGCCCAATGTCGGCAAATCATCATTGATCAATAAGCTTGTAGGTGAAGAAAGACTTATAGTTTCGGATATCGCCGGAACGACTCGTGATGCTGTTGATGCGGTAGTGACCTACGAAGGCAAGGAATATATATTTGTCGATACCGCGGGACTGCGCCGCAAGAACAAGATCAAGGAAGAACTTGAAAAATACATGATCGTTCGTACCGTAAGCGCGGTTGAAAAAAGCGATATAGTGATCCTTATGATAGATGCCGAAGAGGGCGTTACCGAGCAGGACGCGAAGATCGCCGGTATAGCGCATGAACGCGGACGCGGCATCATTATAGCGGTCAATAAATGGGATGCAATAGAAAAGGATGATAAGACGATCTACAAATACAGGGATAAGATCGTTGAGACTCTCAAATTCATACCTTATGCCGAAATCCTCTTTATCTCGGCCAAAACCGGACAAAGGATAGGCAAGATTTTCGAGTCTATCGAAGAAGTCATCCAGAATCAGAACCTGCGGGTCAAGACAGGCGTCTTAAACGAGATCATGACGGAGGCAGTCGCACTGCAGCAGCCGCCGACGGACAAGGGAAAACGGCTCAAGCTGTTCTACATAACCCAGGTTTCCGTCAAGCCGCCTACTTTCGTTATTTTTGTAAATGATAAGGAGCTGTTCCATTTCTCCTACCAGAGATATATCGAGAATAAGCTCCGTGAGGCGTTCGGTTTCAACGGGACCTCGATCAGGCTGCTGATCAGGGAAAGAAATGAGAATGACAAATAAAATAAATTAATGCCCGCAGACAGCGGACGGGAGGATCTGTACTGAAATGTTAGCGGTTAGAATATTGTTATGCATCGTTATCGGCTATATTCTGGGCAATTTTTCAACAGGATATATTGTGAGCAAGATATATAAGGTTGATATAAGGAATGAGGGCAGCGGCAATGTCGGTACCACAAACGCATTCAGGACTATGGGAAGAAAAGCCGGGATCATCACGTTTATCGGAGATTTCCTTAAGGTTTTCATTCCGCTGCTGCTGATGAGATATGTTATATATCCGGATCTTGAGTATCTTGAGCTTCTTATGCTCGTACTCGGTTTCGGATGTGTGCTCGGACACAATTTCCCGTTCCTTCTGGGCTTTAAGGGAGGCAAGGGAATTGCCGTTACATCAGGCGTTTTTCTTGCGTTCGACTACAGGATACTGATACCCGGTGTTCTTATCTTTGCACTGATCTGCATATTCACAAAATATGTATCGGTCGCATCACTTACGATATCACTGCTTTTCCCGATATGGATAGCCGTAACGAGATATTTTAATATCTCCATGTTCGGAATGGCAGTCCGTAATGTTACGTCAGGTACGCTCGAAACAAGATTCTATTCGGCAATGGTATTTACCGGAGTTCTGTTTTTCCTGTCCGCGTTATTGCGGCATATGCCCAATATCAAGCGTTTGATGAACGGTACGGAAAACAAGATCGGACAGCATTCCGCAAAATGAATTCGGACCGGTCATTTCGTCATTATGCTTTAAAGCGAAAAAATCAATAAAAAAACGTAATATCATATATTAATATAAATAATATAAAAATTCGGAGGATATGATGTCTATATCGATTCTGGGTGCCGGTACATGGGGTACGGCACTTTCTATTCTGCTCGCAAATAAAGGCAGGGAAGTTATACTCTGGTCAAAACTTGAAAACGAGATCAAAGCGCTTGAAGAAAACAGGGGGTTTATAAAGAATCTGCCGGGTGCGGTCCTTCCCGATTCCGTAAAGCTTACAACAGACGCCGAATATGCCTGTAAAACTTCGGAGCCCGAACTGATCGTATTTGCGGTAGCATCACCGTTCGTAAGATCTACAGCTCAGCTTGTGAGCGGCTATATAAGAGATAAACAGATAATCGTCAATGTTGCGAAGGGAATTGAAGAATCAACACTTGATACCCTGCTTGATATCATAAAAGAGGAGATACCTCAGGCCGATGCCGCGGTACTTTCGGGACCGAGCCATGCGGAAGAGGTAAGCCGCCTCATACCCACAACCGTCGTTGTGGCTGCTCATTCAAGGAGCACTGCAGAATATCTTCAGGATGCGTTTATGACGGATCGTTTCAGGGTTTATACAAGTAACGATATAATCGGTGTGGAGCTGGGCGGATCATTAAAGAATGTTATCGCTCTTGCGGCCGGAATGTCTGACGGACTCGGTTTCGGAGACAACACGAAGGCTGCTCTTATGACCAGAGGCCTTGCAGAGATCAACCGTCTCGGTATCGCAATGGGCGCCAAACCCGAGACTTTAAGCGGACTGTCGGGTATAGGCGATCTGTTCGTTACATGTACGAGTCATCATTCAAGAAACTGGAATGCCGGAAACCTGATAGGAAAGGGCAGGAGCGTAGAAGAGGCCCTTAAGGAAGTTAACCAGGTCGTTGAGGGTGTTTACTGCGCCAAGGCCGCATTAAAGCTTGCGCACAAGTATTATGTCGAGATGCCCATAGTCGAACAGGTCAATAAGATCCTGTTCGAAAACAAGCCTGTCGATGAAGCCGTAAATGAATTGTTCATGAGAGAAAAAAGACCGGAACATAACCTGATCAACTGGTAAAAATTATTTGTAACATTTTTGTAATTTGTGTATATATTTCGTGTATTCACGGTTCGTAGAATACAGTTTACAGAGATTTTATAGTAATTTTAAACAAAATCTCTGTTTTTTTATCTGGATATATTGACTTATTTTTACATGTATACTATAATCGTCTCCAGTTTCGTAATAAATTTGTAATATATCGAAAATTCTAAATATATATCAATCGGATCAGGAGGATTATCAACGGCATGAGATCTAAGGCTTTAATAAAAATCTTTGTCGCTCTTTTTGTTGTCATAAGTATTACCGCTTTCTCCAGGACCGGGAATGCCGAAGCCGGAGTTATCACCGGTGAAAAGGCTCTCGGAGGAGTTTCTTATTATCTGAACCTCTATTATAACGAAGTTGAAGACATAGAGGGTGCATCCGGCAATCTTCTTGACGATTCTGTTCAGATCCCCGACAATGTTGCCATCGCCAATGTTAATGTTTATCTGAATATCCGTTCCGGCCCCGGAACCGAATACAACATGATCGGCTGTCTTCCCAAGGATGGAATGTGTGTTGTGATTGAAGATCTTGACGGCTGGGCCAAGATCGAATCGGGCAATGTGACCGGTTATGTATCAAAAGATTACCTGATCATGGGCGAAGAAGGCCGTAAGAAAGCAGAAGAGATCACAATGCTGATGGCCAAGGTTGAAGCAGGAACTGTCAATTTCCGTTCGGAACCCGATACCACAACAGATGACAATATCCTCGCAACCGTATCAAGAGGCGAATCTCTTATAGTTATCGAAGAAACGATCGTCAGCAAAGACGACAGCCAGACCTTATGGGTTAAGGTTTATGTTGACGATATGGAAGGATATATCGCAAAGGATCTTGTTTCGGTCAATTATGACTGGGTAAGGGCCGTATCAATTTCCACGATCCTCGAAACAGGTAATATCAGCGGTATCTCGGCTCTGCGTGCCGCAGTTATCATCGAAGCCAAAAAGCATATCGGACTTAAGTATGTCTGGGGAGGCAACTCACTTAAGACCGGTGCGGATTGTTCAGGCTTCTGCCGTGCGGTATATTCAGCGGTAGGTATCGATATCAGCAGGCTTCCGAGAACATCATACGATCTTGCAGCTTCATCAAGAGGACGTACAGTCAAGCTCTCCGAAGCAAAGCCCGGTGATCTGGTATTCTACGGAGACTCAAGCGGACATGTAAACCATGTGGCTATCTACATGGGCGACGGACAGATCATTCATGAATCCGGACGTGCTTACGGATGCAGGATCTCAAGTGTTTATTACAGAAGCATTATCAAAGTAAGAAGCTTCCTTGATTGATTTCTTGAAATAAAAGACCGTTTATGTTATCTTTATTGATGATATAAACGGTCTGTTTTATTGATAAGCATTGAAGTGTTTTGTAAATAAACTAATAAAAGTAATCAAAGTAATCGGAGTAATTGAGGTTAGAAATGGAAGTAATAATCATTATAGTCATAATACTTGCTGCACTGATCGCAAAAGGCATTTATGACAACAGACAATATACAAAAAAACTTTACCGGAAAGCCGTAAAGAGCTTCGGAAAAGAGCCGGCGAAGGATATTACATACGCAAGAGCCGAAGCGATCTCATATTACAGCAATCACAGGGATAAAAGTGAATGCCATGTCGATAATATTACCTGGGAAGATACCGATATGCCGCGTATCTACGGCAAACTCAATTCCTGCTGCTGTGCGATCGGTGAGGAATATCTGTATTATCTCTTAAGAAACCCTTCTTCGTCCGATGAAGAACTTGCGGAAAGGGAAAGAGTCATAGATCATTTCCTTAAGGATGAGAAGAGCAGGAACGATCTTGCGGTAAGACTGCTGAAGATCGGTTATCTGAAGAATATATCTGCTTATGAGTATATCAACAGGTTAAGGAGTGTCGATAAGGACAGCTCCACGATCCATATCCTGCAGGCTTTGCTTTTACTCGGTTCCATAGGGTTTATATTTATAAATCCTGTATATGGAGTGCTGCTTACTATAGTGGTATTCTTTTTTAATGTTATTACATATTTTAAGAGAAAAACCCTTGTAGAAGGCTATTTTACGATAGTATTCTTTATCTTAAGGCTCCTTGAACAGGCCAGGGAACTTAAGGAAACACATGATGAAGAATTAAAGCCTTATTTTGATAAGATCACATCAAAAGCCGAAGCATTCGGTAAGATGAAACGCAACTCAATATTTATCATGACCGGAGCCGGAGCAGGACCGTTAGAGCTGTTTTTCGATTATTTCAAGATGGCTTTTCATATCGATCTGATCAAATTTAATACGATGCTTAAAGAGTTTTCCGGACATGTCGATGAGTTTGAGAGCATCTTTGAAACAGTAGGATTCCTTGACTGTATGCTTGCGGTGGCTTCTTATCGCAAACTTCATGAAGGAGCATACAGCATCCCTGTATTGAAGGGCTGTTCTGGAACCATAAAAGCCCAAAAGCTTGCGCATCCGCTTCTTAACGATCCGGTAACGAACGATCTTGATACTGCTGCCCCGGTACTGCTCACCGGTTCGAATGCATCGGGTAAATCCACATTTTTAAAGACCGTTGCATTAAATGCCATCATGGCCCAGTCGATACATACGGTACTGGCTGCAGGGTACGAATCAGGGATGTTCAGGGTCATGACTTCGATGGCTTTAAGAGATGATATCGAAAGCGGTGAAAGCTATTATATAGTCGAGATAAAGAGCCTGAAGCGCATAATCGACGCGGCAGGGAGCTCCGGGAAGACCAGCGGGAATAACGCAGAGAATAATCGTGACAAAGCTGACCATATACCGATACTTTGTTTTATCGATGAAGTATTGCGTGGAACCAATACCGTTGAAAGGATCGCGGCATCGACTCAGATACTGCGGGGGCTGAGCAATACGGATTCCCTGTGTATCGCGGCTACACATGATATAGAGCTTACACATCTGCTTGAGGATAAATTTGACAATTACCATTTCGAAGAGCAGATACAGGATGATCAGATCATTTTCGACTATAAGCTCAAATCAGGGAGAGCGACATCGCGTAATGCGATCAGCCTGCTGCGGATAATGGGATATTCGCCCGAAACCGTGGAATCTGCTCTGAAAATGGCCGAAAGATATGTTCAGACCGGGGAATGGAGCCTGTAAATTACAAATGATGAGGTAATACAAGTGACAGAGGAAAAGATCGAGCGCATCGGGGAGGTGGATCCGGAAAAGGTTTCACCGATGATGCGCCAGTATATAGAAACAAAATCCGCATATATGGATTGTGTTCTGTTCTACAGACTCGGGGATTTTTACGAGATGTTCTTCGAAGACGCGATACTCGCGGGAAGAGAGCTTGAACTGACGCTGACCGGTAAGAACGCCGGCCTTGAAAAGCGTATCGTCATGTGCGGGATCCCTTTTCATTCTTATGAGGGCTATATGACCAGGCTTGTGGATAACGGCCACAAGGTAGCGATCTGTGAGCAGGTCGAGGATCCGAAGCTTGCAAAAGGCATTGTAAAACGCGATGTTATAAGGATCGTGACTCCGGGAACGAATACCTCGGAGGAATCGCTTGATGAGGGCAGGAATA
>JAILIQ010000291.1 GCA_024695205.1 Lachnospiraceae bacterium | reverse complement strand
TAATTGAGGATTATTACAATGACCGCCGTGATCGCCTTGGCAACACCGCCGACAACTCCGAACAGATCACCGGTGAGAAACGATGTAGTACTCCCGCCCGCTTTAGAAAGAAGCACGATCCCGTCCGGAAGGAATATTTCGAAAAGGCCGGTGAATAACCTTGCGAGATAAAACTTTATCATCTCTGATATAAAACTGTTTTCGGTCCTCTCAAAAACATATCTCCTGTTTGTTATAAAAGCGAACATAACTGCAGCGAACCATGCAATTCCGTTCGCCGCGGTCGTTTTTATTCCCGGTTCGTCGAGCCCCAGCACCTTCTGGCACAGGAAGGTAACGAGCCAGTTAACGAGAGTCGTTGCAGCTCCGAAAACCGCATAAAGTATTATCTCGCGGCTGAATATCTTCCTGAATATCTTTGAAAACATCTGACTTCTTCCCTTTGCATATCCCGCTTTGAGCAGGATCAAATTTTTAATAAAAACCATATTGTTATATTATGGTTTTTTATTGTATAATCAAATTAGGTGAGTGATTTGAGCTCACCCGGATAATTAATGATAATATCGTATTTATCTTTTTTCAAGATTTTTCACACAGGAGGCCTTTATGAGTCTTATTGTTAAGAATATGATGGAAGACATGGTTGAGCGCAAATTAGATCAGATGCTCCCCCAGCTCGATGTATGCAGCTGCGAGATCTGCCGTACCGATATCATCTGCTATGCCTTAAACCGCCTCAAGCCCAAGTATGTCGCGACCTCACAGGGCGAGCTTCTTTCCAAGCTCGACGAGCTCAGTTCCACTTTCGACATGTCCATCGTCACCCAGATCACGACCGCTGCCCAGATCGTCAAGGAATTCCCGAGACACGGCGTTAAGTAATGCATGTGAAAGGACCGGATGAACTATTCACCCGGTCCTGTTTTTTCAGAAATATTTCTTATTGCCCCAAAGGTTACTCTTCTTCAAGTCGACATATTCACTGTATGCCTGCTCCAGAATCTGCTTCTCATTCGCAAATTTCAGAAGATGATAGGCTTCGTGATACTTATAGTAACCCGAGTCACAGAAGTATTCCTCTCTCTGTGGTTTGCTGTAATAACTGTCAGACATCATGAGATACCAGTGCACATCCTTCATGACAGTATTCTGAGGCGTATTGAAAGTATATGTGCTCTTACCAACATACTTGATGATCTGCGCCGTCACACCTGTTTCTTCCTTTACCTCGCGAAGCGCAGTCTCATTGAACTCCTCACCTTCCTCTACGGTTCCCTTCGGAAGGACCCAGCCCTCATACCTGTTCTTGAAATTCTTGTACAACAACAGGATCTTGCCTTTGAAAATAACAACACCACCACAGCTCGTTGCTTCAACCATAGCAATTCCTCCTGCTTTAGGTGGTTACCCTGAAACTTTAAATACTATTATAAATAACGTTATCTTAAGTGTTAAGGATTGTGTTAATTTAATTGTATCAGTCTCTTACCTTTCTCCTGTCGTTCTTTTGGTGCATCTCTTTTTTGATAACATACATGAGCCTGTCGGCCTCCCTGATGTAATCAGAAAGCATGGCATCCCGGCGGTTTACCGGATCGGACACGGTATAACCGATGCTGACGGATATCTCGTAAGGAACGTCTTTTTTACTGTTTTTATCTTCAAGATATCTTAATATCCCGCTTTTTATCGTTTCGGCCTTATCATACCCGCAGTCAGGCTCAATAATAAGGAATTCATCGCCTCCGTATCTTACGGGAACAGCCGGGGCACTTATATTTGCAAGGATCGAAGAAGCAACGGTCCTGATCGCATTGTCGCCGTTTAAATGTCCGTATTCGTCATTGATGCTCTTCATGTAGTTGATATCAACGAACATGACCATTATGGGTTTTTGGCTGGCGAGACTGTCCTCATACATCGGGATGATCTTATTTTCGTACCCGAACCTGTTGTACAGACCCGTAAGCTGGTCCTTGTCATAAAGCATCTTAAGCCTCATGTTCATACGCATGAGCCTGATCGACTGCTGAAGCCTTTCCATATATGGATAAAGCATATTCTCGGTAATAAGATATGTCAGATCGGTAATGACGACATAACCGTAATTATTCTCGAAATAATGCATCGGCAACAGGAAATATATATGCTGTTCATTCTCTTTCTTACAATATCCGGGAATGATGTTTTTAGCGTCGATCACCGGATCATCGAGCAGTCTGTCATCCTTTAAGGCCACCATGGTTTCCATTTCGGAGCTTCTTCCCTGTGCCCACAGTTCCAACTCGCTCATCATTACTTTTTCAAAATAGTCTTTGTGCATGCAAATAAAGAAGCCTTTTCCCTCAAACTGATGGTTTCTCAGATAATGGTCACCCCAGTTCTTCTTCAGTTCCTCATAATTCGCAGCATCGGTCAGCCATTGACGCATGACTCTTTCATTCTGGTCGAGCAGCTTGGCGTCCGTACTTCTCTTATAAAGCTGGCGGCAATAGGCTATATGCATCGCGGCGTAATCCTCGTCGCCTCTGCAGCCGCAGCTCTCGCCACATGAAAATCTCGAACTGACAACTTCCCTGACGATCTCTTTTTTCCCGTTGATCTCATTAAATATTATCTCACATGCTTTATAACCGATCTCTTTGTAGTTCTGTTCTACAGAAGAGATCGCCGGATATATGTTTTTACCCTCCAGACTGTTGTCAAATCCCGTAACGATGACATCCTGCGGAACAAGATATCCCCTTGTTTCCAGCTGTGTACATGCAGACATGGCCATTACATCATTTGCGCAGATGATGGCGTCCGGAAGCCCCCGTCCGGAATCGATCAGATCATCTATCAGCATGAAGGTATATCTGTTTGTCCATTTTCCGTATCCGATATCATCATCCGTAAGCTCTATGCCGTGTTCCGCAAGGACCTCGCGTGTTACCTTAAGCCTCGTGATACTGTCAACATGATCCGGCGTTCCTCCAATAAAATAAACCTTCCTGATATCATGTTTTTCTATAAGATGTTCAACAAGTGCCCGCATTCCTTCTTCATTGCTGACGCGCACTGAATGAATGCCTTCAAGCTCCATCCCTATGCTGACGATCGGCACATTTTTATCCCTGGTTTCGGTACATATTGATATTGCGGTCTTTTCGGAATTAAGCGCAGTTGAAAAAACTATGACCCCGTCATAGTCTTCAGGATTCATAAGGCGGTAGATATTAAGTTCTCCCTGCATCAGCGTAACATGCTCGCTGTAGGAGGCATAACTTAAGAAAACGAAGATATCAGAATCTTCTTTTTCCGCGTATTCCCTGACCCCTTTCAGGGCATCAAACAGGGAGTCATAATTCCACCCATTGGCGCATATGGCAATTTTCTTTTTCATGATCTTTTTCTCCAAATGCACTGCATTACATAAATCCATTCACACCGGCTTAAAAACTTTCACAATACCGGTCTGTACAGATGCCCTCTTGTGTATCCGTTCCTGTGTACATCCTTGGTTTCCCGGGATCCAGCCTGTATTCTTCCGGTTGCAGTACGTATTATCCCGGCTGCTTCATCCGCGCTCTCAAAAGTCAGATCGATCCTGAAGCTGTCGATCCCAAGCCCAGCAAGGTCGTTAATAAGATCGATATTGTTAAGACACTCCGAATTATAAATAATATTTGTACAGAACCCGCATTGCTGCATCGTCCTGAAGGTGTGCCCCTGTGATCCGAGTCTGATATCTTCGCGGTTTTTACTGCCTTTTTGACATTTTCCGTAAATATTCTTATAAACACACTGGGCCGATACCATTGAAGGCTGATATCCGTAAATGATCAGCGATATCAGGGGCACCGGATTTTGTTGAACCAGCGTCCTTAATTCATCCAGATCGGCTTCATTACTGAGAGTGATCCTGTATGCATCTTTTATCTGTGCCTGCGAATTAAGACAGTACGGCATATGATCGGTTTCAAACCTGTGTCCGGCGGTAATCTCCGGAAATGAATCGTACAACAGCGCAAGCTCATCGAAATTTCTTACCATGAACCTTAAGTAACTATACTTTTCCGATAATGAACCTATAAAGCTTTTCAGACCGTCAGCCACATCATATCTGCAGGCATACGGCAGTCCTATGATCAGTTCCGCAGGGCGTATACCGTCCTGCCCGGATAAATCCGCGTCACCATGCTTTTGAATCGCCCTGACCGCCTCTTCGATCTCTTCCTGATCAAAGCTGTTTATATTATAGCATATCTCACGGACGCCGGCATCAAGAGCCGCTTTCAGCTGGAAAATGTTTACACATGACACCGTAAGCCGGTCACAGGGCTTCCGTCCGTTCTTATCGGAAGAATCTGTTTTATTTCCGGGTTCTGTATTCAGGCATGTTCCTCTTTCATCACCGGATTTATCAGGACTAAATACTTCTCCTGCGTCCGAATCCTCCGGCTTTTCCAACCGTATCGGCTGAGTTCTTTCAAGAACTTCTTTTTCAAGCTTAGCGCAGGCTTCACGTCTCATATCGTTTAACTGTGAGACAGGAATAAATATGTCATCATCTATCGTTGCCTTAAAAGAAGCAGCTTCAAATGCGGTATCTCCAAATCTGTACAGCTGCTTTTTTATGCTTTCTGCGGTTATCGGAGCTTTCAGGGCTTTTGTTGACGGAGCGGCTTTCACACTTACGCACAACGGATCCGGGTAAAGCTCCTGCTCTTTATCTGAGATATTTATACCGGATGATAATTCTTTGCGCTTTGAGCAAAACAGATCGCACGATAATGTCAATACCGTATCCTGTCCCTCATGCGCAGTAAATTCAAGGTTTAGAGGATATACAGGCACACTTTCTATATATCTTTCCCGGATATCTGTAAGAAGCCTGTCGCACCGCGTTCTGTACACCCTGTCTCCCGCAGCGGCACGCCGGTCCTTCATCGTAAGGGTGCTTATCGTGCTTCCGGCAGGATATTCCTGTGCCGTCGTAAATTCGAATATGCTTTTTTCCCCGCGCCTTATCTCGAGCACATCGTGATCGAATATTTCCGCAGAAAGCTTTATCAGTGCCTCCCGGCCGTTTACCTTTTCAACCCTGCCGATCTCTACCCCGCTGTGATTCGGACGCAGCATGGACATCATTTCCTGACCGTTGCGCGTATGAAGGTATCCGCGGTTAAAGCCCCCGCGATTGTACAGTTCCGCAAGAATATCGCTTTTGTAAATAAATACTTCGCTGCTTTTTCCGCAGGCTTCATCGATCCTTCGTCTATACACAGCAACTGTGCCGGCAGTATATTCGGGACTCTTCATACGGCCCTCGATCTTAAACGAATCCACCCCGATCCCGATCAATTCCGGTATGTCTTCAAGAAGGCACTGATCCTTGGGAGATAACAGATAAGATCCCGAACCGTTCGCATTTTTATTGTTTCCGACCGAATGGCCCGCCTCACCGATAAGTCCGGTATACTCTCTTCTGCACGGCTGGGCGCATCTTCCGCGATTTCCGCTCCTGTCCCCGATATATGAACTCATAAGGCACATTCCGGAGTAACATACACACAATGCCCCATGGACAAACACTTCTATCTCAAGACCGGTCCCGTTCCTGAATCTTTTAAGTTCCTCCAGGGACAGTTCCCTTGCCGGAACCACACGCGTGACCGAAGGGATCTGTTTTCTTAAATATTCCGCACCTTCCGCGGTCATGACAGAAGCCTGTGTACTCAGATGAATAGGCAGTGTCGGAAAATGACGGTGGATGAATCTCATAACTCCGAGATCCTGCACTATAACGCCATCGATACCTGCCTCAAAGCTTTCCGCCATATAATCGTACAGCAGTCTGTCTATCTCATCCTGTTTCAGAAGTGTGTTAACGGCAAGATACAGTCTTCGTCCGTAGAAATGACAGTAATCGACCGATCTTTTCAGACCTTCGTTATCGGGATTGTCCGCATAAGCGCGCGCGCTGAAAAGGGTGCCGCCCATATACACGGCATCTGCGCCCGCATGAACGGCACCCTTTAATGATTCAAACGAACCCGCCGGTGCAAGCAGTTCCACATTTTTATTTCTTTGTACCACGCTCAGGGATCCTTCTTTCTCTCTCCGCGTTAAGCTCAGTCTCAAGCTTCACATTCTTTTTCTGTTCTTCTACGATATCCTCACGCAGCTTCTCGATCTCTTTATTGGTCTTTTCAAGCTTGTTGTTCAAGGACATGATCTCATGCTTGAGCTGATATATCTCACTGCTCTTTGAATCACTGTCATTCTCGGAATCGTCAAAACGTCTCTTAACCTTGAAATAATCATCGGCAAGATTGATCTCAAGCAGTATCGTGCGCATATCATTGTCCAGATTGCGGTAGGAATCGAGTGTTTTCAATTAACTGATCTTGGTATTGATATATGCGGCTACTTTCTGAAGGTATTCCTCACTCTCAAAGCCGGAAAGTGTGTATTTCTTGTTATTGATGAACACTTCCGTGTCATTTCGCTTGTTTGCCATACAAATACCTCCGAATCATTTCCTGAATGGTCTGATACTGCTGTTTTTATGCAAATCTACTGTTTTATGATACCACAGCCTGACAAAGTGCGCAAGTATCGTCAGTCTTTATCATACTGCATCACACGTTTATAATCATATCCTCTGTCCGGTACAGTATCTACAGGCTTCAGTTCAAAATATACCACACCGTTTTCCCTGACTGCCACCTCAAAACATGCTCTTCCTGCGGCAAATTCAACCTTTCTGGTATTGACATTCGGATAGGCACCGCCCAGGATAAGCTCCTTCTGTTCCTTGGAAAGACTTGAGGGTTCTCCGAGATCATGCCAGATCTTGAGCGGATTACAGGTATTTTCATCAACGGTCTTCGAAATAAGGACATACTCGCCGTTTTCACGTGCAGGGACCTGATATTCATAAACAAAATCATTGTCGCTGCGCTTCAGGGACATATTCCAGACAACGCCTCTGTAGGAGCCGTCGGGAAGGCTCATAACAACCGTTGAATTGTCCTTAAACACACATTTTGCATTATCAGCCTTCAGATCCTTAAAGAATACAAAGCTCCAGAAGGTAGGCTTCGGGATGCATCCGTTTGCGACAAGACCGAATCCTCCATGGAACGGGGTAAAAGGCACTCCTCCTTCTTCAAATATATCCCCGAAGGTCCAGTAGGAATAGGCAACATTGTCATCCCCGAGCCTTGAAAGCTGATGGGCTATATAAGCCGCATTCTGGTTCGTATCATGTAACGGACAGTTCGGTATATATGAGGTATTGAATTCGGTAATGTGGATCGGAAGCCCTTTGTATTCCTCATATTCATCGATTATCTCACGTGTTGAGTGAAGATCGGGGAATCCGTCGTCCGCATTTTCGGGATCCATAAGCTCCGCATAACCGTAATGGCCCGATCTTTCGGGGAATGTAGTCGCATAATGATGTCTGGATACAAAATCAACCGCGATACCGTTCTCGTGACAGAACTTCATGAAGGCTGTGATCCATGGCTTGTCCGAACCGCCGCATACTGCGGGTCCGCCGACCTTAAATGCACTGTCAACTTCCTTAACAGCCTCGAAGGAAAACTTAAAAAGCTTAAAATACTCCTCCATATCGGCTTTGTACCAGAATCCGGGCAGATTGGGCTCATTCCAAACTTCTACGGGCCAGGTGACAACCTCGTCTCTCCCGTAGCGGCCGATAAGATGAGTGAGAGTTGCGCGTATCAGATCCTTCCATGCCTCATAATCCTTAGGCGGAGTCGTATTGCCCTTCCAGTAGAAGATCGTCTGCTCGCCGCTTGCCAGCTTATAAGGCATAAATCCCAATTCAAGATACGGCCTTATCCCGACCGAAAGATAAAAATCCATGACCATATCAAGATATGTGAAATTGTATTCAACCGGAGCAGTCTTATCAAATGCACTCATGTCCTGATAAATGGCCATATCATCACAGAACAGTCCATGCCCGCGGATATGCTTGAAACCGATATATTTCTGTACAAATCTCAGCTGTTCCTGATATTCCTTCTGCAGAGCCAGTCCCATACGTCCTGTGCCGATACAGCTGTCCACATGATTGTTAAATACATATTCCCTGTCATTATAGATATCAGCGATTCTCTTCTCCATGATCAACCCCGTCTTATATCATTGCAATATTTTTTCAGTTGTACAGGCCGTATAACTGACTGATCATCTTTCAGCTTATGATCTTATTTCATTTTTAGACAAATATCTCATCCGTGCAATCCGGATAATATCTCATCCGTGTAATCCGGATGACTGTCTGATCATATCCTCAATAACGATATCGTAGATCTCTCCTACCGAATTACAGTATTCATCAAGAGTCATTTCGTCGAGAGAGATATTTTTATCAAGACAGAAGAGAACAAGGCGTCCAACGATGCCGTGGGCGTCGCGGAACGGGATCCCCTTGCCGACAAGATAATCTGCGGCATCGGTTGCGTTCGTGAA
>JAILIQ010000187.1 GCA_024695205.1 Lachnospiraceae bacterium | reverse complement strand
GTCACCGGCTTAAGAAGAAGGTTTCTCTTCCTTATATTCTCCAATGAGTTGCCGTCCGAAATGTAATGCTGATAATCCTTAAATGCGTCGATCTCCGTCATCGTCTTGTTCCAGAAATCTTTCATGAATGCCAGCCCCTGATCAAGTTTCTTCTCATCTCGACGGGTTTTTGCCGTGATGTCGAAGTAGTCAAGCAGTACTTCCGTCATCGTGTAGATAGCCGCCGCTGTTGTCAGCATCCTGCTTCTACGTGGAATTGTGTTGGACTTCCAATTCACCAGATCCTGGTTGTTTATAGGCCTCAACGGTGCATCGTCTGAACCGCTAAACATTGCTCTCGTGATAATTGCTATCATGTCATCCTCAGAGGTGATTATATTATCGCCCTTTGATGTCTGCTTAGCGTAACGGTTGACTTTATTAAAAATTTTACGGATCTTCGTATCCGTTTCATGTTTAATAAAAATCACAGTGACATCCGCATTGCCAATCTCAGGATGCGGTACCAAGTCGGTTCTCAGCGAATCCGGCACCTTCACACTTCCGGGAATACCGTTTTCGCCCCTAATTGCTATGGAGAGGGCTGCCAATCTGTGCTGTCCGTCTAAAGCAATTAGTGACTTGTTATCGGGTAGCGTCAGAAATCCTGCATCTCTTAGAGAATCCTTGTATGCTGCCAACGGAGTATTGATGACCTGTTCTATGTCCTGAAATTCGACCTGCTCCCATCCGGAATATACATCGATGATCAGAGAACCGAAGAACCACTCAGGATCGTTCACAATGTATGGAACAATCTCCGATACCACCCTGTCGCCTTTTATTTCTCGCTGCATTCGTTCGTCAACGGTCATGTCCGGCCACTTCTCCATCTCACAGGCATACCCTACTGTTTTAATCAGCGTGTTCGCCTTCATGGTAGTGATATAATAAGTGTTCTCACCCATTTTGCCCTTCTGGGCTAGTAACGTAACGCCCATTACTATCCTCCTTTTTCGATATGCTTTTGTTTTCAAGGTGCGTGCTTTTGAAAGCAAATACTGTTTTCATTGTTAGTATAATGTAGTACACTGAAAAAGTCAAGTGCTTTTGAAAGCAATTTTGCTGCATTTAAAAAAGACCCACTTCAGTGAGTCTTTTCTTACTATAATATAGTGCTGTACTTTTGGATGATATTTGCTGTACTTTTGGATGAAAATCCGTGAAAGAGGAATTCCTATTCTCCCCGAATATACTTTAACATCTCTTCCGGATTCATGCCGGAAATATCATCATATTCTTCGTCTGAGTCAGGATCATACTCATCGTCTTCATCCTCGAACTCATCATCATATTCAGCCTCAACCTCAATATTTTCCTTTGCCAACTCCATTTCCAGCATTGTCCACTCAAACTCTGCATCATCTTCATCAAGAATATCCAAGGTATCATCTTCTATCACGGATTCATCGATGAAGTAGTCATCTCCATATAAATCAGGATAATATGCCGAATTAATTCTGAGTGTTTCTTCCCGGTCTACCTTTGTTACAGGCATAAAGCCCTCACCGTCAGAATCAGTCGCAAACGATTCGTATGTCTCTATGTATCCGCATCCAAAAATCAGATACATCTTGCTTTCACGGTATTTAACATATGGTCTGGCAATAGCCCACAAGTAATCACCATATAATTTCCCAAGATTTTCGTGGGAAAATAAAGAAAAATCGATTTCAAGTATGCGGTTCATTATTTCCCGATCCTTGCCTTCTCCGAACCAGTCAGAAATAATGACTTCGCTTTTTTTCCACTTATCTACGGCTGTTCCTACAAAAGCTATATCCCGATCAAAACACGCCACAAACAAAATATGCCTGCCATATACTTTTCTAAACAGCTTATATACTTCGTATACTTTTTCATTTCTTAGGCGCGGATTACCAGTAAGCATGACCGAGAGCATTTTCAGCTTACGAAAGCGTCCACTCAAAGAAAACATGGCTATTTCTTGACACTCTGCCAATATTTTGCGGTCATCTGAATTAAAATATCTTAAACGATCCGACCTTTCATAAAGGAACTCTTTCCATTCACAGGTATATTCAACCCGCACCGGAAAGCATAGCATATGCAGGATATTTTCAAGAGAACCCGCCCAGTTGTTGAGATCAAATGCATAAAACTCATCTATAAAGTCATCAACAACCATCTGACGGATCCTCCTTCCCTAGTTTTTCTTGTTGATTTTAATTCCTGTTTAACAAGCGCTTAATCTTTTCCTCATAGGAAACGCCATCTATGCTGTCTTTATAATTTCTTGTTGCTTCAAACGTAGCTCTGATATAATCATCCCTCGAAGTGCAGCCTGTCGTAAACAGATTGTACATATACTCAATACCGCCTCTGACATAAGCATTAAATTTTTCTATGCACTTCTGAAGTTCTTCTTCTTTTTCAGGGTTAGCATCATATCTGAAGGCGCGATCAAGCCTTTCCTCCGTAGTTATGCTTTCATCGTCTAACAGCGTTATCAATCGGAATAAGAAAACACATTCCGTCCGGTGGTTTGAGAATGCATCCGCATAGATTCTCGCACGGTCTGTTGATTCATTATCCCGATCATCCTTCTTTGAGTACATATACCCGAATACAGCCGCATTCATATAAACATCGATATAATCATTATAAAGCTTTGCATCATTGACCAAAAATTTTAAGTGGGTAGCGTGCTTCCCGGTAATTGTAACATCGTTTTCAAAAAGTCTGGTTTTTCCTTCCTTCTTTGCCATAACAGCCACCTCCTAACTAATCGTCGAATATGTATCGCTGTGTTTTTCAAGCGTATACATCTGATTAACTTTATCGAGAATAACCGTCTCGGCATATCTCCAGTCTTTTTTCATAACAAACATAATCACCTGCTCCGCAACCATAGGCAGTTCGCGTGATATATTTTTTATATGCTCTTCGTCTGCATTAGAAAATGGTGCATCCAGAATCAGCGGATACGGCTCATTCTCTAACTTGTTTTCACCAACACTCAGAGTCTTACTCTTAGCAAGATCAACCAGACCTGCTATAAAAGCAAAGTTCTTAACTCTTATCAATCCTTCAGATTCACCTGATATTACCTTCTCATGTGTCTCCGGAATCACAGAATAAAGCACTGTCTGATATTTTTCATTTATTTCCAGCATTCTCTCGCCGTGATACATCCTTTGGAAAATCACATTTACATGCTCTTGCAATTCCGAACGGATTTTACTTTCCTCATCATTATAGTAACCTTGAATCCATTCCTGAATCTTAATCGCATATGCCAGATATCTTCTAATCTCTCTTCCCTTGTCTGACTTTGCAATAAGAGTATCGTATATCTTTTTAAATCTCTCCTTTCGGC
>JAILIQ010000120.1 GCA_024695205.1 Lachnospiraceae bacterium | reverse complement strand
TTAGCAGAAACCATCTGTGGGTACTCCTTTTCGAGTTTGGTTTGGTCGCTAATACTCTAAAGGAACACAGATGGTTTTTCAATTGTAAATGTACATCAGAGGACTGGCATAGTACCCACCATCATGCCAGAAGCCTCATTTGTTTGCGCTTTAACTTGCGCTTTAATTTGCGCTTTATTATACGCATAATTCAAGTTCCATAATGTAAGGAAGAAATTATATCCATCCGTATAAAACTCAGGCATTAACTCTTCCGTATATCTTTCCTCGGCCTCATAGGCATCCAGTATTTTCTTAAACCCACTGCCCCTTCGTTCCATCAAACGTAGTCTACCAAACATATCCGCCAAAACCGGATTCCTCAATTTCGATGGCACATGTCTCAGATCAAGGAGTTGTACCTCCGATCCATCAAACATCCCCCCCCGGATTCGTTATAACCAGACGATCATCATATATATCCACCTGACTATGTGCTCCAGTTTGAAGGTAACTCCTATGAATCAATGCATTGACTATTCCTTCTTCAAGCGCTCGCTCTGGATAATCAGGCAATTCTATCCTCTGATCCTTGTCTTTTCTCCATCCTCTTTGGGAATTCTTTTTTATAAAGGCCATCGTGTTATCAAATAAAGTCAATACGCTTCCTGTGAACTCGTCATCATCAAGCGCATCCTGAACTGATCCTGCTTTATCCAGGCCGTTCCACCTAGTGCAAAAGACCCTGGAATGATGAATATTCCACTGATCAGCCAGCAGCACCCCGGCATTGGTCATCTGACCATCTTCCTGTATGAGTCTAAAACTTATAAGGTTATTATCAAAGTCCAGTACATTTCCGGTGGCTTTACGATATCTTTTCTTCAATGCATCAAATGTCAACTGCCCCCGCGAAATATCAGAAATCATTTCATCATAAGACGTTCCGGTACTTTTTATAATAAACTCTGTCAGTTCAAAACCAGTTATTTCCTTTTTTACGCTTCCGGTGCGATAATAGTATCTCCCATGGAGATTTAATGGTAGTTTAGACTTCTTGACGGCTATCTGGATATACTTTTTCTTATCTTTCTTTCTTTCAGATATTCCGTAACCGCTTTGGTGTCATTTAAAAGATTTTCAAGGGTGATCCCGTTTACGTCCGCGTTTCGGTCATAGGCGATGCCCATATACCTGTAATCCCAGTAAACAACGGTAAAATCATCCTCCAGCTGCATATCCCTGTATCTGTCGGTAAAGACGTAGTCATCTGTCCCGGGGCCGCTTGATACAAACAGCAGTACAGGATTATCTGTATTTTTGCTGTTGATAAAAAAACCGTTCGGGGCTCCGTTTACATCCATTACAAACTTTTCGGATAAACTGGTTGGCTCCGAATATGTTCTGATCCTGCCCGGGCTCAGTAATACCCATATGACAAGGAGCACTGCGATCAGGACCAAAATGCACAAAGCGATCATTTTAAAAATGTATAAGGCGCGGTTCATAAACAGATCTCCAATCTTTACATTGTCCAGATTGATTATATATCACGCATGTTTACACTGTCAAGATTAAATTATCAGGGTATGAAGGGATAAATGAGCATCATAATAAGAAGCAAAATGCGGCAACGGAATAAGGTATCTCCTGTTATTGCACAAATACAGAATTTCACAAAAAAAACACAGGAATTTGTAAATTGCGTCACAAATTAGGTCTATTTTTCTTCCTGAAAAAAAGAAAGCCATTCCGGCCATAAAGAAAGGAAGCGGTAACTAATGGAAAAGAAGACTAAAATTGTGACAGGAAAGCGGATCCTGTCCGCATGCAGAATATTAACGGCAGGTGCGATCATAGCAATGTTCATAATGCCGTTTACAGTCTTCGCAGAAGAAGAAAAGACGCAGACACAAAGTAACGTCGCCAAGCAGGAAGGTGTGGTTACGTTCAGCACGGATTATCCCGGTGTTACGGTAAAGCCCGGCGGAACTTCGACATTTCCCCTATATATAACCAATACCGGCTCAAAAGAAGCCAATGTATCGCTTAGCACGAAGGATCTCCCGGACGGATGGGAAGGAATGTTTAAGAACAGCTCCTCTGAAGTGTCCATGGTACACATCGGATCGTATCAGGAAAAAGATGATTCACCATCCTTCAGCTATTCAGTGACCGTTCCGGAAGATGCGGAGGAAGGTATGTATACGTTCACGTTGAATGCAAACGGAGGCGGTGTTAATGAGGATCTTTCATTGAGCGTGAACGTTGATGCGGAAGAAAAAAAGGTCGGTGCAGGCACCTTCACTACGGACTATGCACAGCAGGAAGGGCCATCAGGAACACGGTTCAGCTACACCACAAAGCTTACCAACAACAGCAGTGATAATCAGACATATTCTCTGTCTGCAGAAGGTGCGCCTGAGGGCTGGAATGTGTCATTTACACCTTCCGATGCCGGCAGCGCAACATCGTCTGTACCGGTGGACGCAGGCTCCACTTCATCTATTACGGTTGCGGTTGTCCCTGCACAAAATGTCACAGCCGGCGAATATCAGATCAAGCTCATGGCAGACTGTTCCGGGGAAACGCTTGAATTGCCGGTCACGGTCAAGATTACCGGCACATACGGCTTAGAGGCAACAACAACTACGGGAAACCTTTCCGTTAGCACCTATGCGGGAGAAACTAAGGAGACGACTCTTTCCATACAAAACACAGGAAATATCGATCTTACCAATGTCAGCCTGAAAGCGCAGGCATCTGTTGATTGGAAAGTTACATTCGACCAGGACTCGATCAGCAATATACCTGCAGGCAAAAGCGAAGAAGTAACCGCGTATATAACCCCTGCAAAGGATGCGATCCTGGGCGATTACGCAGTCATAATAACAGCATCAAATGATGCTGTTTCGTCCAACTGCGATCTTAGGGTTGCCGTACAGAATCATACCGGCTGGGGCATTATTGCGGTCATGATCATAATCGCTCTTGTTCTTGGACTGGTTTACATCATTCGCAAATTTGGCAGGCGGTAATGCCTGACAGCAGACCATCAAACTTGATTGGCAGGTCAGATGCGAGCGCGGCTAAACACGGCTCGTGCCTGACTTTGGAGGACAATATTATGGAGGATACAACAATCATCCGTACCGAAGATCTGACCAAAGCCTATGGCACGAAAATCGCAGTAAATCATCTTGGTCTTCAGATCAGACGGGGTGAGATTTTCGGGCTGCTGGGGCCGAACGGTGCGGGAAAAACAACAACAATACTGATGCTTCTGGGGCTGACGGAGCCAACGCAGGGAAGAGCATTTATCGATGGATTCGATTGCACAAGACAATCCATGCAGGTCAAACGGATCACCGGATACATGCCTGACAATGTCGGATTTTACGGTGATATGACAGGCAGAGAGAACCTTCGTTTCACCGCAAGGCTGAACGGGATCCCGGAAAATGAGATCGATCCGTTGATCGACAGCCTGCTTGAAAAAGTCGGTATGAAATATGCCGCAGACCAAAAGACAGAAACTTATTCAAAGGGCATGCACCAGCGGCTTGGCATTGCGGACGTCCTGATCAAGGATCCTGAGGTCATCATTATGGATGAACCGACAACAGGTCTTGACCCGGAGGGAATGCGGGAGTTCTTAAATCTTATAAAACAGCTGAGCGTACAGGACGGAAAAACCATCCTGGTGTCCAGCCACCAGCTGTACCAGATCCAGCAGATATGCGACCGGGTCGGTATTTTTGTGGACGGAAGCCTGATCGCCTGCGGCGGGATCGACGAACTGGGAACCCAGATTGCGGCCGAAGGGCATTATATGCTGGAGATTGAAACAAAACCGTGTGACAGCAGGTTCCTTGGATTTCTTCGGGGACTTAGTAGTATTACCGACATATCAAAAGAAGGCAATACATTTGTGATCAGTTCGTCTGAGGATCTTAGGAGCGAAATCACTAAATATCTGGGCACAAATGAATACAAGCTTCTGCACATGCATCAGAAGGGCGGAGACCTTGATGAGATATACCGTGTGTATTTTGAAGAGGCTGAGAAAGAAGGAGATGATCATAATGGTAAAGGATAGGAATTGCACAGACGTCCGCTACCACAGCCTGACAGCTCTCTACCAAAAGGAAATGGCAGATCATGTGACCAGTAAAAGGTTTATCATCATCCTGATCCTGGTGATAGCAATGACCATCGCAAGTGTCTACGGTGCGGTTACGGGAATAAAAAGCGCTCTGAAGGATACGGATTCGTTCGATACAGGCTTCATGTTCCTTAAGCTGTTTACTATGGGAGGAAGCTCCATTCCCTCATATATGTCATTGATAGCTCTGATCGGCCCTTTCATCGGGCTTATCCTTGGGTTTGACTCGATCAATGCGGAAAAGAACAACGGCACCCTGAACCGGCTGGTGTCCCAGCCAATATACAGGGACTCTATCATAATCGGCAAGTTTCTGGCATCCTCAACCCTGATCGCTGTCATGGTCCTAAGCACGGGCATCGCAGTCGGATGCGCAGGATTTTTAGCAACAGGGATACTGCCGTCCGGAGAGGAAATCTCCAGAATCCTGATCTATCTGGTCTATACGATAATATATATCTGTTTTTGGCTGGCGATGTCCATGTTGTTCTCAGTGTTCACCAGACACGCAACCACTTCGGCTCTGGCTTCAATTGCCCTGTGGCTGTTCTTTGCGATCTTCATGAGCCTTTTGGCAGGCATTCTTGCGAATGCTGTCTATCCGGTCAATACGGATTATCAGCAGTCTATCAATGCATTCGATAATTACAACATGGATCTGAACCTGAACCGGTTTTCTCCGTATTATCTGTATTCTGAAGCAGGCTCGGTGCTTATGAACCCCGCAGCAAGAGCTATAAATGCTATATCCTATGCACAGCTGGTCGGGGCGCTCAGCAGTTACCTGCCGCTCGGGCAAAGCCTTCTGCTCGTCTGGCCTCATCTGGTCGGGCTGCTTGCGCTGACTCTTGCAGCTTTCACGATATCCTATATCGGTTTTATGAGGCAGGAAATAAGAAGCAGCTGAAAACCCGTTCCACCAAATCGGATAAGTATAGCAAACGACAAAGTTCTTTTTACTTTGGCGTTTGCTGCGCCGATTTTTGGCCGCCTAAGCGGCATATTTCCTTACAAAAATCGTGCGCATCAGCCGGAGGCATTATAGTGAACGACAACTCTTTTTTGTCGTTTACTATAAAAGGCGCCCCTGTCCTTGGGGGCGTCTTTGTTCTGCTTTCAAAACACGCAATATAAGCGGTTTTCAAGAGTCACTACCGACTCGCGGTGACAGGATTCGAACCTGTTCAATTTGTCATCATTTAAAACAGCTCACTATGAGACCCTGTTCGTATCAATTCCAGTATCAACTCTGTTTTATTTACACGGTAAACCAATAACCAATCCGGATATATATGACACTCTCTCACATTTTTATATTCTTTTGTATCATAAAGCGGATGATCTTGATATTTTTCAGGTAAGGGTTTCTGTTCTACCAAGTACTTCAGGACCTCTCGGAAATCCTCTTCCTTACATCCCTGTTTTATGGCTTTTTTGTAATCTTTCTTAAACTGACCTGTACGCTTGATCGTTTTAATCATTAAGATCCTCCATGAGTTCATCTATGGAAGAAAACGAAGCCATTTCGCCTTTTTCAGCCTCTTTTATTGCCTGAAGCGTAACCTTGTTAGGTATATCTGCGGATATCGGGAACGGTATGCCGTTACTCCTTATGACCTGCTTCAGATATACATTTATTGCCGTTGACATATCAAGTCCAACACTTTTAAAAACCATGCTGGCTTCTTTTTTAACCTTGTCATCAACTCTGACCGTAATTGTACTACTCATAGAAAGGCCTCCTTTGTACTAATATTGTAGCACATCATTATTACAATGTAAAATGTTTCCTCATCTAATAGGGATAATTCTCCTATGTATGATAATCCGCCCCGATAAAAACACCTGTCACCAATTTCAGTAATTCAATATCCTCTTCGCGTTCCTGTGGCCTTATGGCTACAAAATTCGCAATTTGGCCGATGAATTCGTCGCTGTATTTGCTCTCCTTAACATAATCCTTGTGGCAATACAGTGTTCCTTCATTTCTTGCGACATGTCTGGCACGTCACATTTTGTGCTGACAAATCCTCTTGATGATGAATATACTGGCTTTTTGTTTGAAGTTCCATTCACTACTCTTCCTGTAAAGCTCTGAATGTCGGATGCTAAACGGAACCGATATTCGATGTCGTTTTTATAGCGAACGGCTTTGGTTGAAACGTTTTCTACTGATATTGCCATATTTTTACTGCCATACTTGAAGAGTTCAAAGAGTTGGGCATAATCTAGCGACTGATTGACTGCAGCTGGTCATCGTCATAAAGAGGAAGGAGGCGGCCAAAATTGAACAAAAAAACAAACAGACCGTCTCCTTCTCTGGAGGCGGCGATCTCGAATAACCCCCTGCTGACATCCATCCCTGACTACGGTAATATTACCATGGAAGATGCGCGGAGAGTGTATGAAGAAGCCATGAAGCAACAGGTTCTTTCAAAATACAGTTTTCCGACCAAGCCATCCGGTGATGGGTTTTACCACATCTACGTCAGGGATGGAACAAAAAAAACAGGGAGGAGGGCCATCAAAGCCAAGACCCTTGAAAATCTTAGAGACAAGGTTTTTAAGGCTGAAAAGGGCATAACCGGAAGTCTCAGGAAGACCTTTAAGGACGGTTTCGAAATTGTTCAGGAGGAAAAGTCCAAGTATATTAAGGATCCAGAGAAGCTTCTTTCGGTGCAGAACACTGTCGTTATAAACCGTTCATTATATAAGCGGTTTTTCCAGGGAACCGCTTTTGAGAACAAGTATATAGACGACATAAGCAAAAAGGACATAGAGGATCTGTGTTATCTTGTATTGTCTGAAAATGATATCAGCTCAAAGGCATTCCTGAACATGCGAAGCATCCTTAAGGCTGTCTTCAGCCTTGCTTTTGAGCAATACTGGATCCTTGATAATCCATACGGGCGCGTAAACTTTAAGAAGTTTGAGTCCATGCTGATAAAATGCACTCCGACATCAAAGAGGTTCCATCCTGATGATGAGATTAATAAGATGATCGCATACACCCATGAGTACCAGGATAAACATCCCGGATATATTCCGGCTTACTCTTTGGAACTCCAGATAATAATGGGACTTCGCCGCGGAGAGGTTGCTCCGCTATTATGGGCGGACGTAGAAGAATCACATATCAG
>JAILIQ010000105.1 GCA_024695205.1 Lachnospiraceae bacterium | reverse complement strand
ACCTGTAAGAGAACCTGCTACTGTACCAACAGCATCGGCAAGAAGGGCTTCCTTCATCTTGGGCATCTTGCCGTCCTTATTAAGCATACCTGCACGCGATGCGGTTCCGACGAGTGTTCCTATGGTATCGAACATATCAATTATGCAGAATGTAATGATCAGGATGATAACAGTAGTCCAGCCGATCTCCGCAAGTCCGGCAAAGTTAAGCTTAAACAGTGTAACCTTGCCCATGGTCGAGAACGAAGGTAACCATGATGCATCAGACAGATTTGCAAAAGGATTTACTCCAAGGAAAAGTGCCTGTCCTGCCCAGAAAACGATACTTGCGCAAAGCATGCCGAGGATAACGGCTGCCTTGATACCCTTATGAGCAAGTGCGATGATAACGAACAGACCGATGAACATTGTAGCAACGGTGAGGACCATCTCACCCCAGCCGTCTCCAATAGCTTCCTTCATGCTCTTCGCGGTCAGTGCGCCGAAGAAGTCACGCATTGCAAAGAAAGGAGTCGTAAAGCCGTTCGATGATGAGTAGATACCTGCATTTGAGCCCAGACCGATGTTGAGCAGCATGATACCGATAGCGGGTGAGATACCGTGGCGAACGCCTGCCGGGATAGCTTCAACTATCTTCTCACGTACGTTCAGTATCGAAAGAACAATAAAGATGATACCTTCGATTAAAATGATGCACAGACATGCCTGGAATGACTTTACATAAGTCATGCCGGTCATTCCTACGATGCTTGCGCACAGTGTCGCATAGAAACTGTTGAGTCCCATTCCAGGAGCCATAGCGAAAGGCTTATTTGCGGCAAATGCCATAACAAACATACCGATCGCGGATGCGATACATGTTGCCAGGAATACGGCAGCCCAAAGACCTTCTTCCTTACCCTCGGCGCCGAAACCTGTCAACAGATTGGGATTCAGGGCGATGATATAAGCCATCGTCATGAAAGTTGTGAGTCCGGCCACTATTTCCGTCCTGACATTAGTGCCGTTCTCTTTCAGTTTAAAAACCTTCTCCAGCATAAATTGTCCTCCGTTACATAATAGTGAGTAATAAAACAACCCCCACTGATAATAATACCAATGGGGGATATGATAGTCAATCATTTTGTATAATTTTTTTTAGGATATCATAATATTTTTGTAGAAGATGCACATAAAACATTTGCCTCTCGGCAGTACCCTAAGCCGCAGCCGCGGAAACATACCGAAGATAAAAACTTGCCGTCGCCCCGTTTTACTTCCATATCCTGTAACGCCCTCCGAGTGCCAGAAAAGCGAAGTAGTAAAGGCAATTGTCGTAATAGCGGCGAATGCCTGTCCTGAGCGGTGTATTCCAGAGTTTTTCAAGCCACCTGCAGGCCATGTCATATTCTTCGGCAGGCATGGCATTCTTTATCCCGCCGTCCGAAAGATCCGCTCCGTCCCGGATATATTTGCCGACCACAGCCAGCAGCCCTTCGGCAGTAGCCGCAAACAGTCCCACCGGATGCAATGCTCCGCCTTCTGCCTCACGGCCGTCCACTTCATATATTCCGGTCATTTTATCCCCTTTTGAGTCCAGGAACCTGACCAGTCGCAGATCGGCATCACATTGTCCCTCATCCTTGCCGAACCACTCATAATCCAGTCCGATGTTGGCTGCCGTTCTGTAGGAATCGCTGAAAAAACGGTCATGGCGGTCATTTGTCCACGGAAGTTTCCTCGTAAACGGCCTTCCGTCAAATTCCGCATATTCGGCCGACATACCCGTCACCGGATGGCAGGCCTTTATCAGATATTCACGACTGGCCTTAGCCGCCTGTCTGAAAAAGTCCCTGTCCTCTTCGTTTGCCCAAAGCGCGAAAAGCTCGTAGAAATGAGGCAGGTGATATGACGGATCGGTAAAATCCGAGCCTGCCACAAAAAGTATCTGCTTGTTCCCGGGATTGAACATAGGGCGCCCCGGGCGTCCTTCCTCGCCCTTATGCACCATATCCGACAGTATCTGCCTTGCGTGCTTTGAATACTCGAAGATGCCTTCGCCGTCGCCCCATCGGTGAGATGCGAAAAACAGAGCCATCGCGAAATATTCCTCTCCGTCAGGTGCGGCACCTTCCGCATTGTGCTCCCCGTTCAGTCCGCAGGACCATGCAAAATACCCGTTTTCCCATCCGGGCTCCCTGTGCCACATATAGGTATAAGCCCATTTCCATATCCGGTCGAATTCCGCCTTATGGTCTGTCTGCACGCACATCATCATACCGTAGGACATGCCTTCGGTACGTGCGTCATGATTGCCCGTATCCTCCAGATATCCCATGTCCTCTCCGAAAGGATGATAGATACGCTCATCCTCACTCCCGTAAAAGAAGGTATCCCATATCTGCTGCAGCCTCGTATCCGTTTCTTCATCGGTCTTACCGATCAGTTTAAACAGATTGTCGTATTCCCCTGTCTCAAATGCTCTGCCCATGCCTTTTAACTCCTGTTCCGGACCTTTCCGGTGCATCGTCTGCCTGTGCGCGACACGTTCCGTCCCTTCCGGTTTCCTGTATATACGCTGTTGTTACTGATTTTGTATCATAACCTATCAGTACAAGTTTTTCTTCGTAATTCTTGCGTCCCTATTGTCAATACTCGTCATTCTTTGACCGCGGGAACGTATTATGTTATGCTAATAAGCAGGGCTCGGTTGCGCATACAATTGCCGCACAGTATTTACCTCTTAGAACAAATCCGGAAGGTTTACGATCATGAGAACTCTTTATATAGCCGACGATGAGAAGGCCATCAGGGATGGTATCAAGTTAATAGTGGACTGGAATGCACTTGGCTACGAGATATGCGGTGAAGCAGGCAACGGAAGCGATGCGGTTTCGGATATCGCGCGTATGAAGCCCGATCTTGTCCTGATGGATATCAGGATGCCCGGGCTCAGCGGGATCGACGCCATAAAGAAACTCACCGAAGAAGGCTTTGAAGGGCATTTTATCATTCTTTCCGGCTATTCGGACTTTAAATACGCCCAGGCAGCTATGAAATACAACGTTCGCCACTATCTTACCAAGCCCATCGACGAGGATGAACTGATCCCCGCCGTCCGCGAGATAAACGAAATGCTGGACAACGAAGAAAGCGCAATGTCACGCGATCTTTTCCTGCGCAGTAAATCCAAAAAAGAGATCATACAGGACATCATCTCGCACAACATAGATTTTAAACTGCTCAATGCCGCCGATCTGGGTCTGTTTGCGGACAAATACCAGATCATCGCTTACGAGAATTTCAATATGTCGGATTCGGAACTGCCTTACCGTTTTTCCGAACTTTTTAACGCCGCCGGCAGCCGTTCGTCCGCTTCCATTCATCTTGAATACCGCGGACATGACATTCTTCTGCTGCTCGGAGATTCGGGGATCGACCGTTTCAGGAGATTCCTCGATCATTATGAATCCGTTCCCGAGGCCAACAGCCCCTTAGACCACATTTTCGTTGCCTATGGCTGTGTTGTAGGCACCCTTCCCGAGATCTCAGAGTCCTTCGCCCAGGCCGAGGAGCTCCTCTCCCGCCGGTTCTTCTGCGTTCAGGGTCAGCATGTTCTCGGATATGACGATCTGCCCTCCGTGCAGAACAATCTCGAAAATCTCGAAAGCTCGCGCATCGACGGCTACACAGCCCGGTTTACCGACTATCTT
>JAILIQ010000100.1 GCA_024695205.1 Lachnospiraceae bacterium | reverse complement strand
TGAGATCATCTATTTCGTGTTCATGGGGACCAAGGGCATCGATCTGCTCAGTGACCTTGTAACACTCGGAACAAATACTCAGGAGATGGTTTTTAACGAAACCATCGGTATCTATGAGACCGTACAGGGTGACAATTCGATGCTCATCCTCCTTTTCGGAGTGGTTGCTGTCATTGTTTCGGTAGTTTTTCTGATAATGTGGATCTTCTCCGTTTTATCCGGCGAACATGCCAGAGTCCTGAGGAATTCGGGAAGGCATGTTCCCGGATTTACCGAGGATCTGAAAAGTCTCGCGAATAAAAATATCCATTTTTCATTCCTTGCGATCCCCGTTATCGGACTTCTCGTATTTACGGTAACTCCTCTGATCTATATGATCCTGATGGCGTTTACCAACTACGATTCGGAACATCAGCCGCCCGGAAATCTCTTTGACTGGGTGGGAATCAAAAACTTCTTTACACTGCTCTATTCTTCGGACAGACTCTCTTCGACCTTCTGGCCGATACTCGGATGGACCTTTATCTGGGGAATATGCGCAACTTTTTCCTGCTATTTCGGAGGAATGATCCTCGCAATGGTCATCAACTCCAAGGGGATCAGATTCAAGAAATTCTGGCGTACGATATTTGTCATAACCTACGCGATCCCGGGCTTCATATCTTTACGATTTGTAGCAACAATGCTGGGTGAAAGAGGAATATTCAACGTATTGCTTCAAAAATGGGGCTTTACCGCCAACTCACTTCCTTTTCTCACAAATACACTGTGGGCAAGGATCAGTGTCATCGTAGTCAATTTCTGGATCGGCGTGCCTGTCACCATGCTGATGGTAAGCGGTATCCTGATGAACATACCCGGAGAGCTTTACGAAAGCGCCAGGATAGACGGCGCAGGCCCCTTCACCATGTTCAGGAAGATCACTTTCCCTTACATGCTTTTTGTGACGACTCCCTATCTGATCTCCAATCTGATAGGCAATTTCAATAATTTCAATGCGATCTATTTCCTGACCGCAGGAGCGCCCAATTCGCTCGATTACTTTAAAGGCGCGGGTAAGACGGATCTTCTGGTCACCTGGCTTTATAAACTGACAAAAGACAGTAACGACTATAATATGGCGGCGACTATCGGTATCATCATATTTGTGATCTCCGCAACATTTACACTGATCACATTCTCCAGATCCGGTTCCATGAAAAATGAGGAGGGTTTCCAGTGATGAAAAAAACAGTTATAGGACTGAACCTGAACTATTTTTTCAGGGCTGCGGCAGGTGCACTGATCAGCCTGATATGCCTTTTTATCCCTTATGCCTCGGTCAACGGCAAAAGGATCTGCATGACCGGTGTGCTCTTTGAGCTTAAAGGTTCATACGTCGATTTCATTCTGATCACGGCTGTGATCTTTACAGTGATCCTGGCGGTTATGGGCATAGTGCTGTACTTTAAGACAACGGTCCGCTTAATGAAGCTCTGGCAGGCGGTTTCGGCTGTCCTTACAGTTTCCTTTACTCTTCTGCTGTTTGCAGGAAAAAAGATCCTTGAAACTGCCGGGATATACGATAATTTTCTTAACAGGAACTACAGCTTCGGCTTCTGGATCGGACTGATCGCAGCATATTTTACGCTGATAAGCATCATGAAGATGACAAGGACCAACAGAGGCTATATCCTGCTTGTGATACTGTCGGTCATCTGGCTTTTCCCGATCCTGTGGATCGTTATAACGTCCCTTCGCTCAGAGCAGGGCTATTATGTCGGATATTTTATCCCCCACGGGATCACATTGCAGAACTTTGTCAATCTCTTCTCGAACGGAAATATCCTGCCTTTCGGCAAATGGTGGCTCAACACCTTTATTGTTGCTGTATGCGGCTGTGTATTCAACACAATGATCGTACTCATGACTGCTTTCATCCTGAGCCGTACACGCTTTTCCGGAAGAAAGACATTTATGAACATTCTGATGATAATAGGCATGTTTCCGGGATTTATGTCACTGATCGCCGTATACAACATCCTTAAGGGTATCGGACTTAACCAGTCTCTGCTCGCTCTGATAGTTGTAGGGGCAGCAGGCGCCGCAATGGGCTATCACGTGACCAAGGGATTTTTCGATACGATCCCCAAAGCACTCGACGAAGCGGCAATAATTGACGGCGCTTCAAGATTTCAGATATTTTCGAAGATCACGCTCCCTCTTTCCAAATCCATTATCGTATATATAGTTCTCGGCGGATTTCTGGGCGCCTGGTCCGATTACATCTTCCCGAGCATGCTTTTCGGTGACAAGCAAAGCTCATGTACCGTTGCGGTCGGTCTTTTCTGGATGACCGATTTCAGGCGTATAGATACATATTATACACAGTTTGCGGCGGGCGCTGTTCTCGTAGCATTACCGATAGTTATACTGTTTGTATGGCTTCAGCGCTTTTATGTGGAAGGCCTGTCGGGCGCTGTCAAAGGCTGATCCAAATGATCCGGCACGGAGGAAAATGATGAACAAAAGTAATATTATCTGCGGACGTGATTACCGCGTCACGGTTCTGACGGACCGTCTGATCCGTCTTGAATACCAGC
>JAILIQ010000089.1 GCA_024695205.1 Lachnospiraceae bacterium | reverse complement strand
TACAGAACACAGCCCTTCTGCAATATCACATTCGCATACTGGCTTGTCTCTGTAGTGGCTATCACCGCATAGGCCTTTTTGGCTTCTTCGTAAAATGCAAAACGTTCAAGCGTTGTGATCACAGAGGTCCCGCGCGGTTCTTCTTTTGCGATCAGCTCTTCATAGGTCTTCCATATGGAAATATCGGCATTGTCTCCGGGTACTCTTTCCATAAGTTTTACCGGTTTTTCAACATACTGGTCGAGCGGAAATACCTTTAAGATCGCCTCAAGGATCTTCGGAACTCCGTGTCCGTCCATCCTTATCACAATATTACCTTTTCCGACGGATTCTGACGGAAAATTGCCGTCGGCAATGACGATCGTGTCTGTGTGCCCCATTTCGCAAAGTACCTTTAAAAGCTCGGGAGACAGGATCGGTGAGATACCTTTTAACATATTCTGACCTCTTTTCTTTCGTGAGAATAACCGGCCACATTGGCGGCTGTCTTTGGTTAAATTCTTCAAATACGAGCAAAGCTCATGTTTTTAGGTTATTTCACAGAATCACGGTTGTGAACCGGTTTGTTTTCTACTCCAGCATATTGCCTGTTTCGGGAAGCGGCTTTAAATCCTTAAATCCGAAAAAAACAGCGGCATTTTCACCAAGGAACATGCGTTTTTCCGTATCTGTCATTTTGGGTGTGTCAAGTATAAAACGTATGGCGCTCTTGTAAGTGATATCGGTCATTGTCCTCGGATAATCACTCCCCCACATCAGCTTATCCATACCGCAGATGTCTCGCGCTTCGAGTATTGCATCTATCGCGGAAGGATAGGGGTAAAATTCTTTGTGGAACAGCCAGGTGAGTCCGCCGCTCTCGATATAAACATTCTTATATTTTGCCAGTTCGATCTGTTTCTGCCAGCCGGGCGTTGTAACCATCCCGAAATGTCCTATCGCGATCCTCAGATCCGGACATTGTTCTATTATCGCTCTCAGGCTGTCAGTCTGCTCATCTCCATCGGCCATATCGATGGAAATGTATTTCCCGGCTGCTTCAACCGACTTAAACACATCAAGCATATGTGTCAGATCCTTATCTTTCAGACGGCAGGCGCAGATCTTCAGACCGTCAAAGCCGTCAAGGCGGTACCTGTTGTTTTGGTAAACTCTGCCATTTGAATTATCGGATGCTTCTGAAAGCATATTTTCATCTTCGTACAGTGCCGTTATCCTGAAACGGTCCGGATACTTCGTCTTAACCGCAAGCAGATAATTATCCTGATTCCCGTCCAGATATTCCTGAGTAACCGCACAGGCATTAACCCTTGCATAATCCATATTTGCTATAAGCCGCTCCGCCGTATTCCGGTTGTCATCCATATAAGGCGGCATCATCTGATGTACTTCGCCCAGAAAACTGCTCTTCCCGTTTCCGAGACCGTACACAGGCTTACCATCCACCATTCCGGCCTGTTTTTCCCACAGGTGAACATGGGCATCGATTATTATATATCCTTCCCTCATAACAATTTCCTTAAAATTTGCCTTCTGCTTTTCCGGTAATTTCTTGTATGAAATTCCTGTAACGACATCAGAATTCCAGGAGTACCTTTGCCAGACTTCCGTCATTGTGTGCCAGCGCCTCAAACGCGTCCGCCGCCTTATCCGCCGGGTACACAGCGCTCACCATATCAAGAACATTGACCTTGCCAGATGCGATAAGTTCGATTACTGCCTGAAAATCCTTCGGATACGAATTGCGGCTTCCGAATACATTCAGTTCCTTCTTCAGCAGGATCGTATGCAGAAATGTCGTTTCCTTCTTACCGTTTCCGATCAGGATAATATTCGCGGCAAACGCCGCGCAGTCAATGCAGTTAAGGAATGTCACAGACTGACCGCAGGCTTCGACACATACATCAAAACCGTTGCCGCCGGTAATCTTCATTGCCTCTTCTTTTATGTCGCATTTTGAAGAGTTTATGATACCTTCTGCACCGAACCTGAGGGCTTTTTCAAGTCTTCCGTCGAGAATATCCGCAACATAGACATGAGCTCCCTGTGCCTTAGCGGCGATCAGCGCAAACAGACCTATAGGCCCCGCTCCGACTATCAGGACATTGTCTCCTTCATTGATCTTCGCCCTGTGCAGTGCATGATAACTGATCGTAAAGGGCTCCACAAGAGCCAGTTCCTTTGCGGAAAGTCCCTTTCCGTCATAGATCCTTTCAACCGGCATCGTGATATATTCGCGGAAGCTTCCGTCACGCTGGACACCCATCGTCTGATTATCCGTACAGCAGTTGACAAAACCGCGTTTGCATGAATAGCATGTCCCGCAGTTAAAATAGGGATTGGCCGTAACGATGTCACCTGCTTTTAAGCCCCTGTCGTTTTCGGGGATCGAAACAATCCTTGCGCTGAATTCGTGTCCGGGTATCCTCGGATAAGTAGTAAATGGCTGATTGCCGGTATAGCTTGCAACATCGGCTCCGCAGATACCGCAGTACAGAACCTCAAGCAACGCTTCCCCAACAGAGGGAACAGGTTTTTCCGTATCGATCAGCCCTATCTTAAAGGGTTCTTCGATTATTACCGTTTTCATTTATACATAACCTCCATGTCAATAGCGTTAGCGATTGACTAATATCCTAAATATCGATCCTGTCAGGATTCCAGATCACCGCAGTTTTCATAGGTGCATTTTTACTGTATATCCTGTTCTTATATGACCCGATGGGATCGTTTATAAATTCATACTTGTCGATCAGCTCGACGATCTCGTTATAATGGCTCTTTGCAAGCAGCTCGATCGCTTTTTCCATATGATCCTGTCTGAAATTGATCGATC
>JAILIQ010000069.1 GCA_024695205.1 Lachnospiraceae bacterium | reverse complement strand
GCATGTATGAAAGCATGTCAACATCATCCTGTGACAGTTCAAAGTCAAATACTTCAAGATTTGCTCTTATATGATCGGCGGAAGAAGCCTTGGGAATAGGCAGTATCCCCTTCTGTAGGAGGAAACGCAGGTTGATCTGCTGAATGCTCCGGCCGTACTTTTCAGAAAGTCTGACAAGTATGGAATTACCTATTGTTGCGTTTTCTCTGCCGTGTCCCAACGGACTCCAGGCCATCGGAAGGATATCATTGGCCTGACAGCAGGCCACAGCCGCTTCCTGTGAATAGCCGGGATGAAGCTCAAGCTGGTTAACGACCGGACGTATCCTGCAGTTATCAAGAATGTTACGAAGATGATGAGGAAGAAAATTGCTCAGGCCGATACGATTGACTTTACCCTCTTTTACCATGTCTTCCAAAGCTCTCCATGTCTCAAGGTCAAGCTCTTTCCAGTTCTCGTCATCGGCACCGGTCCGGCGGGGCCAGTGGATCATATATATATCGACATAATCCGTTTGCAGGCGGTTTAATGACCTCTCAAGCGCCTTCCACGCATTATCGCGGCCCATCTCATCGATCCACAGTTTGGTCTCGATTATGATGTCTTTCCTGTCAATACCGCTTTCCCTGATCGCCTGCCCCAGGCAACCTTCCGTTTCATAGATCGATGCTGTGTCAAAGAATCTGTATCCGCACTCGATAGCCTGAAGGATGGCGTCTTTATTATCGCCTTTTCGTTCATTGTAGGTTCCGAAACCGATCTTCGGAATACTGAAACCATCGTTTAAAGTAAAATACTCCATCATATCGCCCCTTTCTCCTGTCCGGGTTAACCGCTCTTAACGGCTTCAGCACCGGAATGTTATATGACTTATTATACACATCAGAAAAAAAATTGACAACATGAGCTCTGCCCGTTTTGTGAAGACTATTACCGAAACCAGTCTCCTGTGTGGCAGGTTTTCGGACAGCCTCCCATAATTTCATTGAAATATTAAGTCCCGGATGGTATTATTGTCATAGATTCAGAGGAATGCATACATGTTGCGGTAAACGTTCCCTGAAAATAAGCCATAAGGAGGATTACAATGCCAAAGCAAATGATCGTTGACAGTACTGAAAAACTGGAAGAGCTTATCGGATCGGTCCGAAAAGCACAGGTTGAATTTGCCGAGTTTCCTCAGGAGAAGGTGGATGCCATCTTTAAAGCAACCGCCACAGCTGCCTGTATGGCAAGACTCCCGCTTGCAAAGCTTGCGGTAGAAGAAACCGGTATGGGCTGTGTGGAAGACAAGGTTATCAAAAACAGCTTTGCGAGTGAATATATCTACAATGCTTACAAGGATGCGAAGACCTGCGGCGTTATCGAGGAAGATAAGGCCATGGGCATCCAGAAGATCGCCGAATCCATCGGTCTTGTCGCAGCAGTTATCCCTACGACGAACCCCACATCCACAGCCATTTTCAAAACACTTATCTGTTTAAAAACACGTAACGGGATCATCATAAGTCCTCATCCCAGAGCCAAGAATTCTACTATCGAAGCCGCAAGGATCGTCCTTGAAGCAGCTGTTGCAGCAGGCGCTCCCGAAGGTATCATCGGATGGATCGATGTTCCGTCGCTCGATATGACCAATCTTCTGATGAAATCGGCCGATATAATCCTTGCCACAGGCGGTCCCGGCATGGTCAAGGCCGCATATTCCTCGGGCAAGCCCGCACTCGGCGTCGGAGCCGGAAACACTCCCGCAATAATCGACTCAAGTGCCGATATAATCCTTGCCGTAAATTCCATCATCCATTCGAAGACTTTCGATAACGGCATGATCTGTGCTTCCGAGCAGTCAGTCATCGTACTTGATGACATTTATGACAAAGTAAAGAAAGAATTTTCCTACAGAGGCGCATATTTCCTCAATCCCGAAGAGACCGAAAAAGTCCGCAAGACTATTATCATCAACGGCTCGCTGAATGCCAGGATCGTAGGCCAGAAAGCCGAAACGATCGCAAAACTCGCGGATGTAACAGTCCCCGCCTCCACTAAGGTGCTTATCGGAGAAGTCGGGTCTGTTGAGCTTTCCGAGGAATTTGCACATGAAAAGCTCAGCCCCGTACTTGCGATGTACAGAGCAAAAGACATCGAAGATGCATTTTCGAAGGCAGAAAGACTTGTTGCCGACGGCGGATACGGTCATACCTCATCCATTTACATTGATGTAAATAAAGGAGGGGCGATCCTTGACGAATTCAAGGAAAGGATGAAGACCTGCAGGATCGTTGTAAACACGCCTTCTTCGCACGGAGGTATCGGTGATCTTTACAACTTTAAGCTTTTACCTTCACTTACACTCGGATGCGGCACCTGGGGCGGCAATTCCGTCAGTGAAAATGTAGGCATCAAGCATCTGCTCAACATCAAAACCGTCGCTTTAAGGAGGGAAAACATGCTTTGGTTCAGGGCACCTGAAAAGATTTATATCAAGAAGGGCTGCACCGGTGTTGCCCTTGAAGAATTAAAGACCGATCTTAACCGCAAACGTGCGTTTATCGTTACCGACAGCTTCCTGTTCAGATCCGGCATGTGCAAGCCTATAACAGACAAGCTTGACAGCCTTGGGATCACTCATGCCGCTTTCTCGGACGTTGAGCCCAATCCCACATTAAAGAGCGCCAAAGCCGGTGCCGAAATGATGCGCAGCTTCGAACCCGACGTGATCATAGCCGTCGGCGGCGGTTCCGCAATGGATGCCGCCAAGATCATGTGGCTGCTCTATGAGCATCCCGATGCGGACTTTGCCGATATGGCCATGCGTTTCACCGATATCCGCAAGAGGATCTACAAGTTCCCTCATATGGGCGAAAAAGCTTATTTTATAGCAATCCCGACTTCTGCAGGCACAGGCTCCGAGGTAACGCCCTTTGCCGTTATTACCGACGAGGAAACCGGTATCAAATATCCTCTGGCCGATTATGAGCTTCTTCCGAAGATGGCGATCGTCGACGCCGATTTCCAGATGACGGCTCCCAAAGGACTTACTTCCGCCTCCGGTATTGATGCGGTATCCCATGCTCTTGAAGCCTATGCTTCCATGATGGCAACCGATTATACCGACGGACTTGCACTTCAGGCGCTTAAGATCATTTTCAAATATCTGCCGGTCGCATATGCCGACGGAACCAATGTTGAGGCACGTGAAAAGATGGCCAATGCGGCAACTCTTGCAGGAATGGCATTTGCAAACGCATTCCTTGGCGTCTGCCACTCAATGGCCCATAAACTCGGTGCTTACCATCATATTGCCCACGGTGTGGCCAATGCACTGATGCTCGAGGAAGTCATAAGGTTCAATTCCAAGGAAGCTCCCGTTAAGATGGGAACCTTCCCTCAGTATGACCATCCGAAGACATTAAGAAGATATGCCGAGATCTCTGAATATCTCGGTCTTGGAGGAAACACCGACGAAGAAAAGGTCGAAGCACTGATCGCGGCTGTAAATGAACTTAAAGAAAAGATCGAGATAAAGAGAACGATCAGGGATTACGTTCCCGATGAGGCTGAATTCCTCAAAACCCTTGACGAAATGTCCGAAAATGCCTTTGATGACCAGTGTACGGGCGCCAATCCCCGTTATCCGCTTATAGCCGAAATAAAGCAGATGTTCCTAAATGCCTATTACGGTGAGCACAAGGACGTTTGAACAGACAGGGTATAAAAATCCAGACAGATCTATAAGGAGGACGCATGAAGCTCGATACTATTATCTCTACCAGAAAAAACAAGGTTATTTACCGCGACGGCGATGCATGTATAAAAGTGTTTGATGAAAGCTATTCAAAGGCCGACGTGCTCAATGAGGCCCTTATCACCGCAAGGATCGAGGAAACAGGGCTTAACATTCCGAAACTGCGCGAGGTTACCGTGGTTGACGGAAAATGGGCCATAGTCAGCGATTTTATCGAAGGTACCACTCTTGACAAACTTATGGCCGAAAATCCGGACAAAAAGGACGAGTACCTTGAGAAATTCGTTGATCTCCAGCTTGAGGTCCAGTCCAAGCGCTGCCCTCTGCTCAACAAACTGAAGGACAAGATGAACCGCAAGATCAGCGAAACCAAGCTTGACGCAACCACACGCTATGAACTGCACACCAGGCTTGAAGGAATGCCCAAGCATGTAAAGGTCTGCCACGGCGATTTTAACCCTTCAAACATAATCGTCAAGGATGACGGAACAATGTATGTCCTCGACTGGGCACACGCGACCCAGGGCAACGCATCTGCCGATGCGGCCAGGACATATCTTCTCTTCTGGCTTAACAACGATACCGAAACCGGCGAAAAATACCTGAAGCTCTTCTGTAAAAAGAGTGATACCGCAATGCAGTATGTTCAGAAATGGATCCCTATCGTGGCCGCCTCCCAGTCCGTCAAAGGACATGAGGACGAAATGGAACTGCTGATGAAATGGGTTAATGTTGTTGATTATGAATGATCGATAACAGATATGTACCGGTTTTCCGGAGTATAACAAATTGAGACCGCCGCAGCGAAAATGCGGCGGTCTTATTCAAACTGTGAAGCATTATTCAAACTGTGAAGCATACAGTCTGTGGTAAAAGCCCTTCATTCCCATAAGCTGGGAATGGGTTCCCTGTTCGATTATGCGTCCGTCATTTACAACGATTATCTTGTCGGCATTTTGGATCGTCGACAGACGATGAGCGATAACAAAGCAGGTCTTGTCGACCATAAGATGTCTCATGGCTGACTGGATCTGTCTTTCTGTATCGGTGTCAACGTTGGAGGTGGCTTCATCCAGGATCAGCATCCTGGAATCATAGAGCATGGCTCTGGCAATGGTGAGCATCTGCTTCTGACCCTTTGAAATATTGCCTCCGTCTTCACTTATGATCGTATCATATCCTTCCGGAAGCTGCATGATGAAATGATGGATCTTTGCAGCCTTCGCTGCAGCCACGACTTCATCTCTGGTGGCGCCTTCTTTTCCGTAGGCGATATTCTCGAATATAGTGCCGTTGATCAGCCATGTGTCCTGAAGGACCATGGAGAAGGAGTGTCTGAGGCTCTTTTTTGTAAGTGTTCTGATCTCGTGACCATCGATTGTGATCTCCCCTGAATTTACATCGTAAAAACGCATCAGAAGGTTGATCACCGTGGTCTTTCCCGCACCTGTAGGTCCGACGATCGCCACAAGTTTTCCTGCGGGAGCGTCCAGCGTAAAGTCATGCAGGATCAGCTTCTCGGGCACATATCCGAAATTAACGTCTTTTATCGACACATTCCCCTCGATATCCGTCAGTTCAAGGGCATTTTCGGCATCTGCGGGCTCCTCTTCCGCATCGAGCATATAAAATACCCTTTCAGCGGCCGCAAGAGCCGAATAGATCTCATTTACGATATTGGCGATCTCGTTGATGGGTCCTGAAAACTTTCGTGAATATAGAACGAAAGACGATATCTGTGCAAGGTTTACCAGATCCTTTAAGTATAAAACCGAACCGAACATACCTATAAGGGCAAGACCTAAGTTGTTGATGGAACCCATGGTGGGCCCCATCGTCATCCCGTAGTGGTTAGCCCAATGGAAAGCGTCCGAAGCTTCGGTGTTGATCTTTTCAAACTTTTCCGTTACAGGATCTTCCTGTGCGTATGACTGGATGGTCTTCTGTCCCGAAAACATCTCTTCAACAAAGCCGTTGAGCTTTCCGTATGCTGCGGAGCGCTTGGCGTGCAGCGGCCGTGTCTTCCGGCCCATATATCTGATATAGATCACGGACAGCGGGATTGTCACGAGCACGGTAAGAGCCAGCAGCGGACTGATATAGATCATCATGAAGAGTGAACCGAATACGGTGATCACATTTGTCATGACAGATACAAGGTCGGTCGAGATGCTGATACTCAGAACATCGATATCGTATGATACGCGGCTGATGATGTCACCGGCAGCATTTCTGTCAAAGTAGCTGACCTTCAGCTTCATCATCTTGTTGAAAACATCGGTGCGCATCTGCCTTGCGATCCTGCGCCCGACATTCATCATCAGGATATTGATGATCAGGGTCAGGGCAGATGATGAAACATAGAAAATGAGCATCAGCTTAGCGTAATACAGTACATTTGCAAAGTTGACCTGTCCTTTTCCGGCGGCAGCTTCCTGGATCGCCTTACCGGCAAGCGATGGTCCGACAAGGGACAGGATATTGCTGGAAATACAGAAAATGGCAATAAGGATCACATACGCACGGTATCTGATTATGTATTTCCAGATGTGGCGCATAGTTCCTCTGGCGTCTTTGGGTCGTTCTTTTTTTGTGTTCCTTTGTGAAGCAGGCGGCATGGGTTACTCCTATTTATAACGGACAAATTGCAAAGCAATTCGCGGGTTTTGACACAAATATATTTAAGCTATATCTCCCATCTGGGACTCATAAATTTCCTTATATACCGGGCAGGTTGCGAGCAGATGCGCGTGATCTCCGTATCCTATCATCCTGCCTTCATCCAGTACAATGATGTTTGTAAGGCCCATGATGGAGCTGATACGCTGTGCGACCATGACAAGTGTGGTGTCTTTAAATTCGGTCTGCAGCGACTTTCTGAGGGCCGCATCGGTCTTATAGTCAAGAGCGCTGGACGAATCATCGAGGATCAATATCTCGGGGTTATCCGCTACTGCGCGGGCAATACAGGTCCTTTGCTTCTGACCGCCGCTTAAGTTTGCACCCTTGATATCAGCCATGTGGTCATATCCGTCCTCAAGACCCTCGACAAACTCTGCAAGTTTCGCGATCCCGGCCGCATGAGCAACCTGTTCCCTTGAAAGATCACGTCCGAAGGAAATATTGTTTTCGATCGTATCGTTAAAGATCGTATCATTCTGCAACGCTATACCGAACTTTCCGCGAAGCTCCTTTTTGTCATATGTGCGCACGTCTTTTCCGTTGATGAATACTTCCCCGTCATTACAGTCATAGAAGCGCATCATGAGATTCAGTATTGTGGTTTTTCCGCTGCCGGTGGCTCCGATGATCCCCAGAGATTCACCATGTCTGATCGAGAAGTTGATGTCCGTCAGACACTGTTCCTGCGTCTCACCTGCAAAGCTTTCGGATGAATCCGAACGCTTTTCCAGAGGCAATGCGTTATAACCGAAATTGACATGATTAAATACAATATGTGCGTCAGGATCGGGACATACAGAATCCGGAAGATTAAGGACCGGCTGGTCGTCTGCTGTTTTCAGCACTTCTTCGATACGGTCTGCCGAAGCGGTAGCCTTTGACATCATCATAAATATCCTGTTCAGACCCATGACGCCCTGGAGGATCATGTTGAAATAAGTAAGAAACGCAAGTATCACACCGGGCTCTATAATGCCGTTATTTACGCGGTATGCACCCACGATCACGACACAGGTAAGTCCGATGTTTAAGAAGAGCTGCATTATCGGACCGGGCATAGACATCGTTATTCCGGCTGTGATATCCGATTCCGTCATCTCCCGGTTCGCATTGTCAAAACGCTTTTTCTCGTACTCTTCCTTTGAAAGAGCCTTTACCACACGGATTCCGGAAATATTTTCACGCATGATCCGGACTATGTTATCGACATTTTTCTGGACCTTTGTATAAAGAGGGATACCTTTTCTCGATACAGTGAAAATGATCACACCCAGGATAGGAACCATGATGCAGAGGATGCCCGAAAGAGCGGGGTCCATTATCATTGTCACGATAATGCCGCCCAGCAGCATGACAGGCGATCTGATGCCCATTGCCTGTATCGATACTATGAAATTCTGCACATTGTATGAGTCTGAGGTCATTCGGGATGTGATCGAAGGCAATCCGAAAGAATCAAACGTCGAACCGGAGAGATAGACTGTTTTTCTGAAAAGATCGTAACGAAGCTTCCTGATGCAGTCACGCCCGACAGCAACGGCATTATAGTTCGCATTGACGTTCAGGGTCCTTACAATGAATGCGGCAAGTATCATGCCAAAGCCCCAGAGAATGACAAGTCTGATGTTCTTTTGGGGTACGACTTCATCGATTATATGTTCCAGGATATATGGGATCATGAGCTCGCTTAAAGATGCGAGGGCCTTTAACGTGATTCCTCCCGTGATCTTTTTCCAATGCTCTCTCATGTAATGGGCGATCAGGTGCATGTTTTTTTCCTTCTTTGAACTGTATAAGGCTGTTACAGATCAGCAGCCCTTTTTCCCGCTCTTATGATCATCTATGGAGCAGGCACCGGCTGAACCGTATTCAATGAGTCCCACATCAGCGGGATCTAACGTAATACTATCCCTCTCTTTTCATCCGTATACGGATCACTGATCACTGTATTATCCTATACTCTGTACTATGTGCCTGCCATCAGGAGTATCTTCAACTTTCAGTTTTG
>JAILIQ010000059.1 GCA_024695205.1 Lachnospiraceae bacterium | reverse complement strand
CTTATAAAGCAGCTGAGCGTTGAGGATAAGAAGACGATCCTGGTATCCAGCCATCAGCTCTACCAGATCCAGCAGATCTGTGACAGGGTCGGTATTTTCGGGGACGGAAACCTGATCGCCTGCGGAGGTATCGATGAGTGTTATTGTCAATAAAAAAGTCCCAAAAATATCGGAGAAAACTCCCCACCTATAATTATCGGAGAAATGTCCCGGCCATTATTCCGATACAACCTCTTCGGCAGCCTCCTTTGCGGGCTGTTCTTTGTTTTTCTTTGGGCGTCCCCGCTTGTTTACGCGGGTTATTCGTTCTCGCTCCTTCATTCGATAACTTTCGCCTTCAATCACGATAAAACTACAATGATGAACGAATCTGTCCAGTATCGCGGTCGCAAGTACCGGATCGTACAGGATTCCGCCCCATTCATCGAACTGTTTGTTTGAGGTTATTATCGTTGATGATTTCTCATACCGCTTTGATATCACCTCGTACAAATCGTCAACATTTGTCTGGCTCAGCTTTTTCAACCCGAATTCATCGATGATCAGCAGATCCGGAGTCGTGTATTTCTTGAGCTTTTGTCGGAACGAATTATCGGCACGCGAAATATATAGATCCTCCATCATTTCCGATAATGTCGTAAACAGGACGGTATACCCCTGATCTATAGCCTTTAAACCCAATGCTATGGACAAATGGGTCTTGCCCGTTCCCGGAAGGCCGATAAATGCTATGTTTTCCTTCTTTCGGATAAACTCGCAGGTTCCAAGGGAATAAATGACCTGCTTGTTTAATGTCGGCTGCCATGAAAAATTGAATTCTTCGATGGTCTTATACTGCGGGATACGAGACCGCTTCACAAGCGTATCGCGCCGGTTTCTGGAACGGTTCATCAGCTCATCATTTATCAGCAGTTCAAGGAATTCTCTATAATCAAGCCGCTCTTTTATGGCCTGTTCCGCCCGCATATCGGTTGTCTGTATGATACCGGGCAAATGAAGCTTTGTCAGTTTGTCCTTGAGGGAATCATTCATGACTGATCACCCCCAATCCCATCATGTCTCGGTATTCCGATAAACTCCGTATCTTACTGTCGGTCTCATGGTTATCAGAATCAACATGTTCTATAGGAAGGTCATACAGCCCACCCTCACATATCTTTTTTACACTCTTGTATGAGATGTTTCCGTAGTAACAGGCTCTTTCACATGCCCGGTCGACTACATCATTGCCATATCGGCGTGCCAGTGCCAGTATTCCGGAAATACTTCTATAATGATGGTCCCGGTACATCTTGGTATTGCGGAACTGCTCCAGGAAATCCAAAGCGTGACTTCCGATATCTTCTAATTGTTCCTGATATCTTGACAGAATTTCTTCCTGTGATATCGTTTTATTGCGTGGATAATGATTTTTATCAGTTCTATGCTCGCCCTTTGCGTTCCTGACCAAGGTGTGAAGGGCGATTTCTTTTCCTTCATAGTAGATCTTCAGGAGTTGATTGATCTCAATGACATCAACATCCATCCCTATGTAGGTATAAGGTACTGAGTAAAGGTTCCCGTCATACATGACATGACAATCCGTACGGACAACGGCCTTTTCTGATTTCGTGAAGATGAATTCGTCTTCCGGGATCGGCCTTAACTTATGGATCTCCTCAGCCTTAAATTCTTCAACCGGCACCTTCTTGGTAGTTCCGTGTATTCTTTTGTTCGCTTTATTCTCAAGCCAGTCGGCCAGAAACGCTTCTGCTTCTTCGTAGCTTTCGAAATCACGCCCTTTAAAGCAGTTGTTCTTGATATATTTGACATTTGACTCGATCTTGCCCTTATCGGTAGGAGTATAGACCCTGCACGGATTAGGAAGGAATCCGTAATGCTCAGCAAATGCAGCATATGTCCGCTGGACTGTCGGCTCATAAAAATCGGTCTCAACTATGGCTGCCTTAAGATTGTCTATCTTGACCGTCTCCGGCACTCCGTCAAAGTAGTTGAATGCATCTACATGGCAGCGCACAAAGGTCTTTACGCTCTGATCAAAGGTTATCTCGGCAAACATGTATCTCGAATAGCTCAGAGCCATAACGAATACCCATGCTTTTCTTGGCTTTCCTGATACATTAAGGGTTCCGATATATCCGAAATCAACCTGTGCCTCCTCTCCCGGGAGTGAATCCAGGATCATGTACGCATGCGGCTGGGTAAGATGAAGCTTTGCTACATAGTCTCTTACCGTAGTATAGCCGCATTTTAGGCCGTATAGATCATTCAGGTCTTCGTGTATCCTTACTATCGAAATACCCTTGTTTGACTGAATTTCGATAAACTCCCGATACGGATCGAGTATTGAGGGCCACGGGCCTCCTTTCTCGTTGTCTTTGTCCTCTGGTTCATTCAAGACCTTCCGGACAGTTTTTCGGTCAATGCCAAGCAATTCGCCGATCCTTGTTTTGCTGTATCCTTTACTGTACAGCGTCCTAATGGTTGTCTTCATTGCCACCTCCAGCATAATAGATTCCCTCCTTATCAGAGTCATTCTATTATGCATTTGGGAGCAATACTACATAGCATAACAAAGTGGGGAATTTTCTCCGATAAAAGTGGGTACTTTTATTATGCTATCAACAGCGAGCAGAGATGGAGTAGCCAGACTGTTGCGGAACACATCAGGAGGCCGATCAGCCTTAACGATAGTGCCGTCGTTCTTTTTCGAGGCATAAACATGGACGTGATGCTCATCGACAAGGAATGTCTGAG
>JAILIQ010000343.1 GCA_024695205.1 Lachnospiraceae bacterium | reverse complement strand
TCATGTTATAAATCAATCTTAATATCCCTTTTTCTATACTTATATCCTGCTAAAAAACCGCCGCAGCAGACAGGTCTTATAGCCTTGTCTGTTGCGGCAGTTCCACAGATCATCACAACTGATTTTATAACTGTCTCCCCGCTATCGACATATTACTGTATTCCTCTTCTCCGGTCACTTCCCTGACGATCCTGATCCCCTCGGGGAAAGTGATCCCGGCGTTCTCGCTGTTAAGCTCGATCTCCATGATCGCCCGGTCCTGCCAGAACGGAAAAATGTCTATCTCAAAATACCGGTTCTGAAACGTCAGACAATATCTGGTCTTTCGGATCTGGCGCTTTGATGTGTCCGCGTCCATAAGAAGACGCAGATATTCACTCTGAGTCAGGCGTTTTTCGATCTCGATCCGTTTAATGTCGTCTACCCGGCGCTTTGTAGTCCAGAAATAAATATAATTGCCGTCGATCCCACGCTGACGGACACGTATCTCCTCGCCCTCCGGGGCTTTCAGATAAGTCTGGATGATCTCGACCCTCCTGCAGTTCGGCAGCGATTCGAGCCATGCGATATCCGGATATTCGATCAGGTATTTGCGCTCGATCTCGTAAGGCTGCGGTTCGCCGAGGAATGAAGAGATCTCCGCGAGGAGCCTTTTCATTTTCTCTTCAAATCCGGTGCTGTTATCTATTACCCTCAGATGAGGATGTCCGGTCCAGGCCGCGATCAGCTTGTCATCCAGTGCCGAAGCCTCTTCTATGCTCTCTTTCCTTGCCGTATTATTGACGGTCGTGTAGAATTTCTGTGCGCCTTTTGCCGCTGTAACCAGATGGAAAACCGCTTCATATCCGTCCCTGAGTTCCGTGATATTGGCTCCTGTATATTTCAGCACTTCGGCAAATTCCGTTTCATCCATATAGGCTTTGTTATCCATCGCCCCTCTGTCACATACGATCAGGATCTTGTCGTCCGTCATCGTATACGCTGCCTGCTCAAATAAACGCTCTTTTTCGAGCTGCAGCTTCATCTGGCATTTCTGAAAATCCACATTGGTACCGCATGTCCAGGGGGCAACTCCGCCGCCTATCAGCTCGGTTGCGGTCTCCGGAACAAAAAGGACCCTGTATCCTTTTTCGGTAAATGCATTCTGCACCCAGCTCATGGCTGTGGTTTTTCCGGCGCACGGTCCGCCCGTGATCACGATCTTGGTGATAGACATTGCCGCCTCCCGTAATTTATGTGAAGATAAAACCGATATTCCACTGCCGTCATGTATCAATAATGCATATATTCTCTTTCATAGTAATTATCATACATCCGGTTCAGCGGTATAATACGTTCCTTTTCGGCATCATACCTGAATACTTCCCAATAATACCCGTCTTCCTGCGGAACATAGAAAACATATGACGGCGCGACACTGTTCCCGAGATAAACCTGTACAAGCGCCTGGGAATTCTTCAATTCTTCCTGATTTCCGTGCGAATAGTTATTTATGCCAAAAACGTAATCTCCCGCTCTGTTGGAATATATCGTCGTTGTTTCCGGCCCATAGTAATCGGTATCATCCAGATCAAGATCGACTATTCTCTCATATGTTTCGGCGTCATAATAATTTTTGTTACCATAGTAATTCATATGGGACACACCATTTTCCCAACTACAGAACAAATGAGAGTCCAGATCGGACGGCCAGGCTCCCCAGCTTAAAACGATACGCACCTGACCTTCGATGAGCTTTGTGCTGACCGATCCGTTCTGCTGTATCGTATCCCTGTTCCCTATGATACGTATATTGAAAAAGCTTCTCAGATAAGGCTCGGTTACGCCTTCTCTGTTGTCTATGATCTCCGCTGTGTAATATCCCGCCTTAAGAAGAGGTGTCGTATAATACCCCTGGGAATCTGTTTTCGTTTCGCCCCAGGCTCTGCCCTGTGTACTGTTATAGCCGTCACGTATTTTCAGTGTGATCCCGCTTACGCCTTCACCGGTCAGTACATCAATGATACGTCCAGAAGCGGTCCCTTCTCCCGACAGATCTTCCGAGATCATCATAACCACAGGATTATAGCTCTCCTCCTGCCCCGGATAAACATCCACCGCCTGTTCGACCGTAAGGTAGTCAGCGGCTTTGATGACCATGTTATACTTTCCGGGACGAAGATCATTAAATTCATAACGCCCGTTCTCATCGGTCGTGGTATCCGCCGAAAACGGGATACCGAACGCCTTTATCAGACTTACGGTAGCGCCCTCGATCGTTCCGCCCGGAGTATCGAACTCCGTTCCTTCCGTGATCACCATACCGCTGATCTTTGTTCTTGATTTTAACGCCTCTTCTATATCATCGAGGTAGCTGTCGATCTTTCTGTCATTCGTCTTATCAAGACCATCCCGCAGATAATCTCTTGCAGATTCATAATCGCCCATGGCAATATATGTATCGGCAATGCCGATATACGGCTTCGGATTCTTCGGATCGATCTTGATGGCTGCCTGGTATGCAACAATAGCCTGATCATATTTCAGATCCTCCAGATAGCGTCTCGCATGCCGCATTTCAGTACGGAAACGTTCCTCTTTCTGCTCTTTTGCATACATTCCCCCGAAGATAGCCGCAACGGTAATAACCCCTACGGCAGCAACGATCATAATGATCCTGGGGATCAGTCTCTTTTTCTTCCTGATCAGGGTTTCCGGGTCGTCTGCAACCGCAGACTGCTCTGCTGCTGCATGTCGTTCTGCTGCGGGCTGCTCATAAGCTATCGGCTGCTTTTCTACCGACTGTTCTGTTACCGCAGGCTGTTCTTCAGTAACAGGCTGCTCTGCAGTCTCATCAATGGGCCTCTTACCGCAATAAGGGCAAAACTTTGATGCATATAACAGTTCTTTACCGCAATGTACACAGATCATATGCCCCTCCGTCAAAATAGTTTTATGTTGAAATGAAATAAAAATTACTCATTTTTATCTGATTTTATCACTCACTTTTACTCTCTGCAATACAAACCTTCTGTTTTTATTACCCCGTCGATCACGGTATCATATTCCCGGCAGACTGTCCGAAGTATTGTTATTTTCCAATTATTGCATTATTTACTCTGTCTGACTATAATAATATCAGTGATGGAGGATCATATGGCTCATAAAGTTGTCGTAGTTGGCGGTGCCAACATTGATATAGTTGCTGCTCCTTATGCCGCTCTGAAAGAGCATGACAGCAATCCCGGGCATTCTTCGATCAGCTTCGGAGGGGTCGGGCGCAACATTGCGGAAAACTTGTCAAGGCTCGGCTGTCAGGTACAGTTTATAAGCGTATTCGGAGACGATTCATTTTCACGCACTCTGATGCAGGATCTTACCGATAAAGGCATTGACCTGTCGCTGTGCAAAACGATCCGCGGACAGACCTGTTCCAAATATATCTGCATCAACTCCGAGAAGGGTGAGCTGATCGCCGCGATTAACGATATGTCCCTGTATGACCACATGTACGCCGCGATCACGGATGAGGCTCTCGCCGCGATGAACAGTGCCGAACTTGTCGTTCTCGATGCCAACACATCGCAGGAGCTGCTTGAAAAGATCGCCGCAACCTTGGATATCGATACGGCGTCGAATGCGAAAGGCGTTGTACAGGTTGCGGCGATCTTTTCAAGCAGCTCCTGCGATG
>JAILIQ010000315.1 GCA_024695205.1 Lachnospiraceae bacterium | reverse complement strand
GTAGCTGCTGATAGGGTAAAAGATTACCTTAAGTATTCTGATCGTGCAGGCAATGAAATGATTGATGATGCGGTACAACTTGCACAAGTAAGATATTTTCAAAAATAAAAGATAGTATATCAGCATGTATTATCCAACTCGTCGTAAGATGAAAGGTAAAAGAAATATGACACACTATATGAATTTATGGGATGATTCCTTCCGGGCTATAAAGGAAGGCCGGAAAACAATAGAAATGCGTCTTTATGATGAAAAAAGAAAACTTATAAACATTGCCGATATAATTGAGTTTACTAACACAAAGACCGGAGAAAAACTGTCGTGCAAGGTCATAAACATTTACAGATATCCCAACTTCACAGAACTCTATAAGAATCACGACAAGTTATCTATCGGTTATAAAGAAAATGAAAATGCATCTCCGAATGATATGCTTATTTATTACTTGGCAGAAGATATCGAAAAGTATGGTGTCGCAGGAATTGAACTAAAACCGGTAAGTCCGGCTGCATCTGTCATAAATATCGAACTGATGACATCCGTGCATCCGCTTTGGAATGAAACAATATCCTTCGCCGATAAGTGCTCTTGGAAAGCGGGGCATTATTTGGCTGAAAGAATGAGAAACAATGAATTTTCGGAAACAGAGCGTGTTCTTGTTGCTGCTGAAAATGAAAAGATCATCGGATATTGTACATTCTCATTGAAGGATGAGCTGCCGGAGGACAGTCCTTATTCTCCGTTTATAGGATTTATGTTTGTGGATGAAGGAAGCCGGGGTAAAAGGATTTCTGAACGTCTGATAAATGCCGCAGTCGATCATGCACGAACTGTCGGTCATAAGGCAATATATATCATGAGTGGTGAGCAGGGATTGTATGAAAAATACGGGTTTGAGAAAGTAGGGGATTTTAAAACCATTTACGGATCGATTGATCAGCTTTTTCAGAAGCATATCTGATATATGTGGATAAATACAAATCAATTAGGCGATAAATACAGGGGGAAAACAAATGAATAACAGAAAACAGGTAGTCTTGGTAGTGATGGACGGGGTGGGCTTCAGTAAGACCGGGCTTGGAGATGCGGTCAGTCTTGCGAACACTCCGGTTTTGGATAACCTTTTAAAGACCTGTCCCAACACAAGACTTAAAGCTCACGGAACTGCAGTAGGCCTTCCTTCGGATGACGATATGGGGAATTCGGAAGTCGGTCATAATGCGCTCGGATGCGGACAGATTTACTCCCAGGGCGCAAAGCTTGTCAACGAATCCATTGAAAGCGGAAAGATGTTTAATTCCGATTCATGGAAGGAAGCTTTGTCCAATGTGAAAAGGAATGATTCCCTGCTTCATTTCCTTGGGCTTTTATCAGATGGTAACGTGCATTCTAACATTTCACACCTTATAGTAATGCTTAAGAGGGCCAAGGAAGAAGGGGTAAAGGAAGTATGTGTTCATATCCTGCTTGACGGGCGTGACGTTCCCGCAACCAGCGCTCTTCAGTATGTACAACAGCTTGAGGATTGTATTACCGGACTCAATGACGACGAATTCCACTGCTGTATCACTTCCGGAGGCGGCAGGATGAAAGTTACCATGGATCGTTATCAGGCTGACTGGGGGATGGTGGAGCTTGGCTGGAAAACTCATGTTAAGGGTGAAGGCCGTCAGTTCGATAGTGCAAAAGAAGCCATTGAGACCTACAGAGCAGAACTTGATGTGATAGATCAGGATCTTCCCGCTTTTGTGATCGCTAAGGACGGAGAGCCGTTAGGAACTGTCTCCGGACAGGACAGCGTTATTCTTTATAATTTCCGAGGAGACCGTGCGCTTGAAATTTCCATGGCTTTTGACTATGAGGAATTCAGTTTCTTTAACAGAGGACCAAAGCTGAACTGCTATTATGCCGGAATGCTTGAGTATGACGGAGATCTGCACATTCCGAGACACTATCTTGTAAATCCCCCGGAGATAAAGAATACTTTGTCGGAACTTCTGGTGGACGCGGGCCTTAGTCAGTATGCGGTTTCCGAGACACAGAAGTACGGACATGTGACATATTTCTGGAACGGAAACAGAAGCGCCAAGTTCAGCGAAACGCTTGAAACATTTAAAGAGATCCCCTCAGACAAGGTTTCTTTTGACGAGCGGCCCTGGATGAAGTCAGCAGAGATCACTGATGATGTTATCGAGGCGATCAAATCCGAAAAGTACGATTTCATAAGATGCAATTACCCTAACGGGGATATGGTAGGTCATACAGGAAACCTTGATGCTACCATAACAGGCGTTGAGGCCGTAGATCTGGGCCTTGCAAGGCTTATTAAAGTCTGTGACGAGTATAACGTGACCTTGCTTGTTACCGCCGATCACGGCAATGCGGATGAAATGCTTGAAAAGAACAAAAAGGGCGAACTGCAGGTCCGCACCGCTCATTCTCTTAACCCGGTTTCTTTCATCATCTATGATAAAAAGAACATATATACCATTAAGGAAGGCAGTTACGGCCTTGCCAACGTTGCTCCGACCATAGCTGCTATTCTTAGTCTAAAGGCCCCTGAGTGCTGGGAAGAGTCCATGATCTGAATTACTGCCGGCGAAGGCGAGAAGTAAGGATATTACACGCCCTCGGGCGAGAATAGTCTGCTCGATCACCCGTCGTAACGGACTCAGGGCGTGGCTTTCCACTTTCGGTCGTGCCCGTTTTGCTTGTAAACGATAAAACTTTAAAAAGACGGATGAAAACATAAAGATAACGGAACAAAAAAAAAACAAAAAAAGTTCCGTTAACAGACGAAAATGAGAATAATATTATATATATTCATCTGGACAGGCGACCGTATAAAACTCTTAAGACCAGCGAAAAACTTGAAAGGAAAAAAAGTATGAAATACAGCTACAAAGACATGCCTGAAGGCATGAAAGGAACATTTGGGGATTTTTCCCGGAACTTCGGATTTTCATGGAAAGAATTTGTTGTTACGGTACCATCTCCGTTATTTCTTGTAACAACATATAAGGCAAACGGCCAGCCTAATGCCTGCATGCAGTCCTGGGCTACATTTACGAGCGCAGATCATGGTAACGGTTTTTTTGCAGTCCTTGCCAGCGTCAATAAAAACGGCCACTTATACAAGAGTATCTCTGAAACCAGAGAAGCCGTTATTAATTTCATGTCGGCAGAGTATCATGCAGCCTGTATGGCAACCATCAGGAACAATCAGTATGAGGAAGACGAGATCGCAGCATCCGGGCTTACCGCAGAAAAGGCGTCCTGGGTAAACGCGCCGATGGTACAGGAATGCTTCATGAATCTTGAATGTAAGTTCATTTGGGAAAAAGAAATAGTTCCGGGGGACGACCATGTAATGCTTTGTCTTGAGGTAATCGGCCTGCATGTCGATGAAAACCATTTGCCTGACAGGACCGGGGAAAACGGGATCCTATATAATATCCACTATCAGATCAATCCTGAAAATGTCGCTAAGACCGCGCACGATTACGCGGCAGTTCTTCAGAAGAAGATAGATGTGGCTGAATATTGAAAAAATGATTTATACAGATGCCGGGTAACAGCGGAAGTGCTGAATTGATTAGCATTCCCGATGTTTTTTGTATTTTTGAGGTTTACTAATACTCCTCTTATTGAAACGATCAGAATTGGAATGAACGATGGAGCAATTCGAAAAAATAGATAGTGATGACGTAAATTTGCTGTGAAAAGGCACGCTTACTATGATACAATATAACAGACAGGAGACAAGTAGAATAGGGATCTTAAAGGGGATGAACATGGGAAAGATACAATGCGTTTATGATAAAGATAACAATTTCTTTTTCCACTTAATGTCTGTTGCCAAGGTTGGTTATGATAACGCTTACGGTGAAAAGTACCGTTACAGCATGGCACCGGAAGATACAGCCACTTTGAAGAAATATGAGAAAGAACTGACCATGAAGGGCGGCGAATATAACGGTAAGCTCTTTTGGACCGGAATGTATGCCGGAAGTGCGGAAGAAGCTATAAGAAAAATACGAAGCGCGGGAGGATTCCCGGGTTTTGAATCGGATACGGGTGCTCTGTTGGAAATATTTGGTATCTTTTTAAAGTATCACGACGATTATTGCGAAAAGATATGGCCGTCCGAGGAACTGCGCCTGGCTAAAGCTGCACAGGAATGGCAAAGTAAGTTTGATGAAGAAAGGCTGGAAGAAAAAGCCGAAAAACTTGTTGGTATCGACAGTGAAAGGATCTTTTTCGCTTCCCTGATCGGTTCGATCGAACATGGGGTGGAAGCAATTCTGTACGAAACAGAGGACGGAAATATTTACGACCTGTTCAGCGCCGATAGAGATTATAATTCGGCCAGAGTCATGTTTTTACACGAGTATATAATCACATTGCTCGAAAAAAGGATACCTTTTTCTATTGAAGCTTATAATCGATTCGAGGGCCTGGCGGAGTATTATACTGAAGAACTGATAGGAAAAACGTATAATTTCACGTATCAGGATAAATATATTGAGTTTTATCGCCTGAAAATGTCGGAAAAGTCATACACGTCCGAGGAACTGTTTGAATTGGCACGGGATCTGGAGACAACATGAACTGTTAAGAAGAATACTGCAACAATTTCGACTAAGAGGGACACCTGCTATCTAAAAACGGTCATGTTAAGTCAAAGGCCTTAGCAGAGGCAATCCGGGTAACCGAACCCGGTAGCAGAATATTATCGGGGTTTCTCATCATACCTGGAAACGGGCAAAGACCTATGATGAACTACTTGAACAGGCTACAGGTATGGAAGAAACCTGGGATAATTTCAAGAAACTCTTTCCTGACCGTAAAGATCGGATGAAAGACTTTTATGTTATCGAAAGAGAGTATCTGGATGAACATCCCGAATCCGGATACTTCACGGAAATTCAAGGTCTTGAAGTCTTTCCAGACTATATTGATTATTTGCCTGAGGGCGCTATTTCTGCAAAGGTCAAGATGATGTACTATATGCCGACATTGGAGGAAGGAAAGTATCCTTTTGTCGGCTTCTCAAGAGAAGAATATGCCGGATTTCTTGAAAATGCTGTTGAAAAGGCTGTCCGCACGATCGAGGAGACTTTAATTGAGAGCCGGAGACTAAGAGCCGGAGCGTCGCTTGAGGAGATTTCCGGAAAGTTGTGATGTATACTGAGAATATTAAGGAGATTTCCTGACAGCTATGATGTATACTGAGAATACGCATGAGGTGAATTATGAGGTTGGAAACGGAAAGACTGTTTCTTCGGACGTTTCGGGAGGAAGATGAAGATGCACTGTACAGGATTAAAACCGATCCGCAGGTGACTGAATTCTGCCCGGACTTTTTGGATGTTGAGGCAGGGCGTGACGATATGAAAAACTATATCCGCACGTTTCAAAAGATTGAGGAAGCCGGTGATATTGACACATGGCGCTGCTATGCGATTGAAAACAAAGAAAACGGTGTGGTCATGGGCGCTATTACATTTTGCAAACAGATTATGCTACATGAGTACGACATGGGGTGGATGATGATCGGTGAGTACACGGGGAAAGGTTATGCGTCCGAGGCAGCTGAGGCATTTGCGGAATATTTCTGCCGCACGCATGGAGTCGATTATTTAACTACAGTCATGGATGTGGATAATCCGGCTTCTCGCAGGACTGCAGAGAAGAGCGGGTTCCGGCTTTTTGAGAAGAGAACTGTCTACGATTATTACTACAACAGGTATGCGGATGACTATTTCTATTTCCGCAGATACTGGTCCGAATGTACCTTAAAAGAACGGTATTACGGTGACTCTCCTTATTATGGCCGCTGATTTATACTAAAAATTATTACGATTCGCTTATAGGTTGAATTTCCTAAAAGAAGCAGTTATTGCGGATTTGTTCTGCGTGCACTATAGTGAATTTATCAGCTGATAAGAATAAATCGGAGGAACTCAACTATGGATTTACATTTGGGAAAAATAATAAAGCGGTTACGTGCGGAACAATCTGTGACTCAGGAAGAACTTGCCGAATATCTGGGCATCTCCTTTCAGGCTGTGAGCAAATGGGAAACCGGCACCACCTTACCGGATATTACTCTGTTGCCTAAGTTGGCGGCTTTCTTTGGTGTCAGGATCGATGAACTGTTCTCGGTCTCTCACGATGACGAACTGGAAAGAATAGATAACATGCTTAAGAGAGAAACTATGACCGATCAAAACTTTTCTTATGCCAGGCGTGTTTTGGATGGGATACTTCGTGAGAATCCGGATGATACGGAAGCAATCAAACGCTACGCCAAAATATATCTTTCAAAAAGCAATACCGATATGCTGTCGGCGGGAAAAATGCTTGAAAAAGCAATGGCTCTAAGTCCTCTTGACGAAGAAATTTTTGTTTTGTACCGAGGTGTCCGAGGCGGAAGTGAATATAAGTACCATAGCGATAATGACTGGTTTATCCGTGTATGTGAGCCTTATGCCCATAAGTTTCCC
>JAILIQ010000301.1 GCA_024695205.1 Lachnospiraceae bacterium | reverse complement strand
ACATGTCCATGACCATGAAACTGCCCCAGCCCTGATATTTACCGCTGAACAGGGCGGCATCATAGCAATTGATGATCGGAGAGACAGCCTTTACATGCTTTATCCCCCTGAGCTGTTCAGCCACCTTTTCGTCAAGCTGCTGCTTCGTGGACGTCCACTCACCGTTCTCATTTTCGGACCATTGATTGGAGCTGACGTTGATGATCGTCATGCTTCCGTTTTCCATTACCGATTCCTCAAATGACTTGTTCATGCCCATTCCGACCGATACCATGACCACGATCGAAACCGTACCGATCACAACGCCGACGATCGTCAGGATTGTACGCGCTTTACGCCTGAAGAGGTTTCGCAGACCCATTTTGATCAGGTCAATAATCCTCATCCTCGTCTACCTTGCCCTTTTTAGATTTTTTAACCCCATGCACAATAAGAGGGATCGCAACTGCCAGAACTATTACGGAAGCACCGCAAACCCACATCCAGGGCTTGATCTTTGAGAAGAAGCCTCCTTCTTCCCCGCCTTCACCGTCCGGATTGAATTCGGGATTGTCCCACTGACCCGGATCAAAGTCGGGATTAAAATCGGGATCGACAGGCATATCTCCGCCCCAGTCTCCGCCGCCCATACTCTGGACGAACTGCGTAAATTCCTGCGAAAGAGTTACTTCATCACCGTTGCTGTCTTCAAAATGAACTGTCAGGATACCTGTTGCATCACCTTCGACAAGCGCTACTACCTGGGGATTGATAAACTCCTGTCCATATCCCTGAATAGCGCCTACATAACTCATCTGACTGTTATTTGCCAGGGCAAAGTCACCTTCGACCGTAACATATACATTGCCGAGAGTGGATTTACCCATATTGTAGAACTCAAAATTCATATCGACCGGAACACCGAGGTAACATCCTTCCCATGCATCCAGCCTGATATTTTCGATAACGGGTCTGTAATTTTCGGTAGCGCGGAGCTTGATCGCGTTCTCTTCGCTTACGCCGCCTTTTTCACGATCGGCCGTCGACATATCGTCATATTCGTATTCCAGCTTGATCGAGATCTCATAATCACCTGTCGTTGCATCGGCACGCGTCTTAAGGTTCATGGTCTGAACCGAGATCTGGCCTGCTCCGATCTCATCAACATAGAAAATATTGGTTCCTGCTGCGGGTGAGAATATGCCTTCCGCCTGGCTCACGGTTACCTTGATATTCTTTGCAGCCTTGGTCTGATGCGTATTCTTGATCGAGAAGCTGAAATCAAAGGTCTCTCCGGCACGAAGAACATCCTGATCCGTTGAATAATCGCTGATGATCAGCTTGGGTCTTCCGACATCCTTGGCTGAGTCATCCTTCCTGCCGTCGACATTAAGAATGTAAATGCTTGCGCTGTCTGTCTTCTTCTCACCGTTCTCGTCAATAAACTCGTAACCGATAGTCAGGGAATTGGTTCCGCTCTCAATGTTCTCGCCAACCTTAAATGTCATCGAAGTTTTCTTGGAAGCACCTGCAGCAAGGTCGCCGACTGTCTGGTAAGGTTCGTTGGTAAGCGGTTCAAACCCGTTGCTGCTCAGGTTCTGTCCGAATACTCTTAAGTTCTTGACTTTTCCGTTTCCGTTATTGGTGATCTCGAAGGAGATCGAAATCTTGCTTCCCGCCTCGGGATTGGAAGGGCTCTGTGAAACATTGTGGATATCAAGATAATTGTACAGATCGGGCTTCTTATCCTCTTCGGGCTTCGGCTGGGCCTCAAGATACATCGACATGGTTGCGGGCGTCATTTCCGAACCCTCGTCGTTCTTGTATTTTACTTCGAATGCAAATTCATGCAGTCCTGCCGCAACGTCCTCCGATACGGTGATCGGCACCTTAACGGTCTTGGACTTGCCTGCGGCGATATCGTCAACATCGAGAACACTGCTTGTATAATCCTTGGTGATACCGAGCGCCGAACCTACACCTTCTGTGATCGCTATGGTTATGGATTTTGCGGCTGCCTTGCCGTCATTTTTGATAGTGATCGGAATGGTCATCTTGCCGCCGCGCTTCAGTTCTCCGTAATTGGCTTCGGTAGAAAGGGAGAGGATCGGAAGAATTGCCGAACTGTCTTTTGAAACTTCTTTGATATTTATATAAATGTCCGGATTAAACGGTCCCTGTTCAACACCCTTTTTATTCTTTCCCGTAAAACTTGCAGATATTCTCTGTAATCCTGCGGTTGCCGAATCAAGCACCTTAACCTTTACGGTTATTTTCTGAGAAGCTCCTGCTGCAAGATCTCCGACTTTGACTTTTGAAACACTGTAATTGGGAATGATCCCGCTTGAGCCAAATTCGAGGGTCATATATGTATTGAGTATCTTGATCTCACCTTCGTTTCGGACAGTGAGAGTCAGATTGGTAGTTCCCCCGGGAATCATGGCATTCTGATCGTACTCAACAGAGGAAACAACAAGCTCTGCCGGCTGCTTTTCCGTATCTGTACGAACCTTTAATTCAACAAGTTCAAGTTCCTGCTTGCCTGCACCGAAACCGTCAAAATATTCGCCATAGCCAAAAATACTGACAGTATTTTCACCGATCTCAAGCGCATCATCGGCTATCACATCAAACTCCAACACATAGCTGGCCGATGTACCCGAGTAAAGATTATAATAACCGTCATACTTTTCAACCGCTTTTTCCCCACCATATTGTAACAATCTGATGTTTTCCACCTGAATCAGATTATTGTTACTTGAGCCGTTCATCGAATAAAGGTGCATGGGATTATTCGTCTTGACAGACAGGCTTACATGTAATGTCTCTCCGGGCATCAGTAACTTATACGGATCGCTCTCACCCGTCATTACGAACTTTGTGTCAGCCTTCGCCTTAATACTGCCCGATGCCGACAGGATCAGCACCAGGGCCATGAACAAACTTAAAATCTTACCAGTCTTTCTCATCTTGATTCTCCTTTATTTCACGGACCCCTCTGTCTGAGCGGTTTCCGATATTATTTCATTCTTTTCCGTATTTTTCGCCTCATTGCCGGTTTTATCCGCAGTTTCGGCTGTTTCTTTCCCCTCATTGCCGGTTTTATCCGCGGTTTTGGCTGTTTCTTTCCCCTCACTGCCGGCTTGATCCGCAGCTTCGGCTGTTTCTTTCCCCTTACTGCCGGCTTGATCCGCAGCTTCGGCCGGTTCCTCAACACCAAGCGGATGCTCGTTATACTCGATCTCAGTGATCTTGCCGTCGGAAACGTGAATGATCTTGTCGGCGTATCTTGCAAGCGAAATGTCATGTGTGACCATAACGATCGTCTGATTGTTTCTGATCGCCATGCTCTTGATCAGCTGCATAACCTCGATCGTAGTTTTCGAATCAAGGTTACCGGTCGGCTCATCGGCAAATACGATCTTGGGCCTTGCCACAAATGCTCTTGCAATACCGACGCGCTGCTGCTGTCCTCCGGACATCTCCTTGGGCTTGTGGTTCATTCGCCCTGCCAGACCTACTTTTTTAAGGATACTCCTTGCCATTTTGTGGCGTTTGCCCGGAGCGATCCGTTTAAATACAAGAGGCAGCTCCACATTTTCAAGCGCAGTCATCGATCCCAGCAGATTATAGGCCTGGAAAACGAATCCCAGGTTTTCCTGTCTGAATTTACTCAGCTTTTTCTCGCTCATCTTACGGATCGAGCTTCCGTTTATGAAAATGTCTCCGCCGCTGAGCTTCTCAATACCCGCCAGGAGATTGAGAAGCGTAGACTTGCCGGATCCGGAGGTTCCGAGTATACAGCAGAACTCCCCTTCTTCAATCGTAAAGGTCACACCGTCAACGGCTCTGATCCGCTCCTGACCCATAACATAGGTCTTCCGGGCATCCTTTACGTCAATAACGACTTTTCCCACAACAACCTCCAAAATAATAACTGTATTAAGCTTACTAATACAGTTATATACTACTATTTTATTATCTTGTCAAGTTTATTAATAAAATCTTAAACTCCGATGTTTCTGTCACCTGACGAACATTAGACGATGTAAAAAGATAATGGTTCCCGAATTTTTTAAAAAATTTCAAAATATTGTTCCTGCCGTTATCCCGAAAAGGATCACATACCCTCAACATAGGTCCTGATCACGTCAACTGCCCTTTCGATACCGACATGTCCGGAGTTGACGCACAGAGAATAATTCTCGACCTTGCCCCATTTTTCGCCGGTATGGAAATTATGGTAATTCGAACGGCGCTTGTCGATCTTTAAAATGGCATTTTCAATCTTTTCAGGTGACATTCCGTCAATGCGTATCGCGCGCTCTGCCCTGAAATCGATATCCGCATAGACAAAGATGTTGACCAGATTGTCAATCTTGCGCAGGATATAATCGGCGCAGCGGCCAACGATGACACAGGGCCCTTCTGCCGCACAGTTGCGGATCACCTTCGCCTGAGCCAGATATATCTTGTCATCGAGGGAAAGACTGTCTATCGAAAAGCCCATATCCTGCCCGTTAAACCCGGCAGTTCCCCTTGCTATCGAGTACAGCAGGCTGTTATTCGCCCTTGATTCGGCATTTTCAAAGGCAGTCTCCGCAAATCCGCTTTCCTTGGCCGCTCTGGTGATCAGTTCGTTGTCATAAAAGGGAACTCCCCAAAGCGCGGCCAGCTTCTGACCTATCTCTCTTCCGCCGCTTCCGTACTGTCTGCTGATCGTAACCACTTTATCCATAAGCCACCTCCGCTGTTCTGCAATGCCTGTTACATCTGTGTTATCTACCCTTTTCCTGTTTCCCGTATCTAAATTTTAACATATTTTTATAATTTTTTCAAATATATCAGATTTTTTTTCGTAAGTCATGAGCTTTTCCCGTTTTTTGGTGATTTTACCGAAGTCAGCCTCCTTTGTAGCCGGTTTTCGGACCCCGTCCGACTGTGGTAAAAAAATTTCTTGCTTTTTTATTTTGAGGATGATATAATGCTTGTTGTTGCGAGCAAGGTATTTCGTTTTAAACGGAATCTAAGCTCCGGTAATGCGGAAATGGCGGAATTGGCAGACGCGCACGGTTCAGGTCCGTGTGAAAGCAATTTCATGAGGGTTCAAGTCCCTTTTTCCGCAGTATTGATACCTTCGATCGGACTCGATCGGAGGTTTTTTTAATTTCATTTTTCGGAGGAAAGCACTATGGATTACAATCAGGCAAGTCTTGATCTGTGTGAGAGCTCAAGAGGAAAACTCGAAGTCGTTTCAAAATGCCCCGTTACCGATCGTGACGAGCTTTCGACAGCCTATACTCCGGGCGTTGCCGAGCCGTGCCGAAAGATCCACGCCAATCCGCATGATGCTTATAAATATACGGTAAAAAGCCACACCGTAGCGGTCGTGTCTGACGGAACCGCAGTTCTGGGGCTTGGCGATATCGGTCCTCTTGCCGCCATGCCGGTCATGGAAGGCAAGGCTGTCCTGTTCAAGGAATTCGGCGGTGTTGATGCATTTCCGATATGTCTTGATACCAAGGACACCGAGGAGATCATAAAGACGGTCAAATACCTCGCACCGACCTTCGGCGGCATCAACCTTGAGGATATTGCCGCTCCCCGTTGTTTCGAGATAGAACGCCGGCTCAAGGAAGAGCTCGACATCCCCGTTTTCCACGATGACCAGCACGGAACCGCGATAGTTGTGGCCGCAGGTCTGATCAATGCTTTAAAATGTGTCGGCAAAGCGTGGTCCGATACGCATATTGTCATCAACGGAGCCGGTTCGGCCGGCATTTCCATAGCAAAACTTCTCCTTCAGCTCCATCCCGCCGACATAATACTTGTTGACCGTTTCGGTGCAGTATGTGAGGGCATTCCGGAAATGAATCCCGCTCAGTCGGAAATGGCCCGTATCACGAACAGGGCTCACGAAAAAGGTTCCCTGTCCGATATCATCAAAGGCAAAGACGTATTTATCGGCGTTTCCGCCCCGAATATCGTTTCACGCGAGATGGTTGCCTCGATGAACAGGGATGCCGTAATATTTGCGATGGCCAATCCCACACCCGAGATCATGCCCGAAGAGGCCATAGCCGGCGGCGCCCGCATAGTGGCTACGGGCCGCAGCGATTATCCCAACCAGATCAACAATGTTCTTGTATTTCCGGGACTTTTCCGCGGAGCGCTGATGGTAGAAGCTTCGCAGATAGTTGAGGAAATGAAGCTTGCCGCAGCCAAAGCGATAGCTTCTCTGGTTTCCGACGATGAACTGTCCGAAAATTACATAATCCCCGGTGCTTTCGACAAACGCGTGGCCGAGACCGTCGCCGTCAAAGTCGCTGAGATAGCCGAAGAACTTGGAATAGCAAGGGCTCCGGGCAGAAGGACCCTGATCTGACATTTATCCGACGAAATCAAACCGCAGTTTCAGAATACACGGCAGTCCCCCGGGAAACTGTCCGAAAACCTTTCAACCCCGGCTCACAGAGGGGCGTGATCCGGTGAAATCACCTCACAAAACAAGAGCTCGGCCCGTTTTTTGAGGAATAATTGTCTCCCTAAAGTTTTTGGCGCATTATGCCGATATAAAGAATGAAGTATAAGCGAACGGCGGAAAGATCAGGTCTTCAGCATGCGGCCTGTTCTTAGCTGTCGCTTTATCTTACGGCATGAGGTGGCTTATGAATAAACTCAGATCTATATACATTCTGATCCCCGCAGGGATCCTGATATTTATGATAATGTGCATCATGGGAGCTTTTGACGGCTCTGATGCTGCCCATGTGCTTGCTGCGGATGAAACCGCAGTCACAGGTACTCCCGGTGCACCGGCTTCCCAGTCAACCGACACCCCTACTCCCGCAACAACGGGTACGCCTGCTTCCGGAACAACCGGCACGCCTTCTCCCGGAACAACGGCTACGCCCACTCCGAGAACAACTGCTACGCCTACCCCCGGAGCAACCGGCACGCCTACTCCCAGTCCGCTTCCAACCGTATCTCCCACTCCGAAGCCGGCCAATCCCACAGCATCTCCCGAGCCTACTCCCGTTCAGGATGCTCCTTCACCGAATGCGAAGATCATTGCGATCGCGGCTTATTATACAGGTGATCCCGTTATTGTCGGACAGGAATATGATCTGGATAAGCTGATGGTATACGTTTATTACGACGACCACTACAGCGAGAGAACAACCAGCTTCTCTGTGACCGACAAAGTCGTTACCAAAGCCGATTCCAACCTTTATACGGTTATGGCCTTCGGCTTTACCGATACCTTCTATGTCAACGGAAAGAGTGTTTCCGCCATCGCAGTCGATTATTCCCGCTACATTTACACCGTCGGAAATGCTCCCGATGAACGTGATGTGACCGTAACCGCATATTACAGCGACAACACACGTGAAATCGTTACAAAAGGCTTTACACTGTCGCCTTCGGTTCTTGAGAAGCCCGGAACACAGGAAATAACAGTATCCTATTTCGGACAGAGCACGACCTTCAGCGTCGTGGTCAAAGAACCCGCCGATCTGAAACAGCTGGATGTATTTTACAAAGGTGACAAAATATACAACAACATGGAGATTTCCAGAAGCGATCTGACGGTAAATGCGATCTACACAGACAATTCATCCGAGAGAATAACGACCTATGAGCTTCTGACCGATGTATTTCCGTATCCCGGCGAGCAGAAGCTGACGGTCTCCTACCGCGGACAGAACGCCACCGTCAGCGTAATGGTAAATCCGCTCGAATTAAAGTCGCTCAGGGCCAAATATGTCGGTGATGATGTATTTATAGGAACGGAATACGATCCCAAATATCTCTATGTCTACGCCACCTATAACAACAATAAGGAAATAAGGACCGACGAATACAAGGTTTATAATAAGACAATCCGTTATATCGGCGATAATACGATAAAGATCTACCTCGGCGACCTTTCAACCTCGGTGACCATCGTCGGGTGTGAAGTCGGAGAACCTGATTTTACCTATGTTTCATCCGTGTCCTTTAATTCCAACAATTTTGATGTTACGATAGATACCGCGATCCCAAGGATACTTGAGACCGATGTTACCGCCGCCAAGAAAATCTCCAAGGCCAAACTGAAACACCTGTACAGGCTCCTTGGTACCAAATCCGAGAATTATCTTGGTTTCTCATACGGTTTTGAGGACAACAACAACGAAAAATATCTCCCGATGACCGTAAGGATCAGCCTGCCCGAGCCGTTTGAGCCCGCGTATACGGAGCTTTATTATTCACCGAACAATAAGTCCATACTGGGCTGTATGAATAAGATGTCTATCGACGAGAGCACCCTTCAGGTCACGATCTTCAAAGCCGGAACCTACATGCTCGTTTACGATCCCGACAGATATGCGGTCGAGGAAACACCGGAAGATGAAGAGGAAGAAGAGGACGAAGAATAATTTTAAAATTCTTGTTGACAATACCTGATTAAGGTGCTATTATATCTAAGTGCGCTGGGAAGATATGGATCTTATGGTTCACAAAGCGCGTATAGATGCGGAGTTGCTGGAATTGGCAGACAGGCATGACTAAGGATCATGTGTCAATAGACGTGAGAGTTCAAGTCTCTTACTCCGCAGTGGAAAATGGGCCTCGGCAGTAATGCCGGGGCTTTTTTATGTACCAACGCAATATAATCGATGAAAAGCAGAAAACTTTGAAAAAAATCGATTTGAGACTTCCTTTATTTTTGATATATGTTATAATTTAATCGATAAAAGCCAAAGATCTTTGGGAAAGTGAGGTTTTAAATGGAATATTCCAGAGAAATATATGTGAACAGATTGATTGATCGCAAGGAGAATGGGTTAATAAAGGTAATTACAGG
>JAILIQ010000280.1 GCA_024695205.1 Lachnospiraceae bacterium | reverse complement strand
TTTGGGCATTTTTTCGTACCCATAGTAGAGCCCTGCCAATCCCCCGGCTATCGCACCGATCGTATCGGAATCATCAGCCAGATTAACGGCTTTCAGTTCGCAATCCTGAAAACTGTCTGTTGTGATTAAGGACCAGATGGCGGCTTCAAGGGAATCCACAACATAGCCCGTGCTGTTGATTTTATCTTCGGGCGTATCTGCAAACTCCTTAAGATTTCTGATCCTTCCGTAATAGGGAAGTTCCACCCGATTGGCGATATCTTTTTCATAGAATTCAAAGCCCTGATCAAGGCCGCTCTGCAGTCGTTCATTCAGACCGCCGGCCCCTTCCAGGATAGCGCATACACAAAAATAATACAGTCCGCAGGCGATCCTGCTTCTTGCATGATTGTGCGTGAGGCCGGAAACATCTTCTACCAGTTTGACCGCCTCTTCATCAGAAAGATCATTTTCATATGCATACAGGCATACCGGCAGGATCCGCATCAGAGAACCGTTTCCGTTTGAACGATCGCCTGTTCTCCCGCATGTATGTACATCCTGGTCTTTTTCAAAATCCTCTATCGCGATCGAGCAGGTGTTCCCGATATCAAACGGCTCGCCAAACGGTGTGTATTCGCCGTCTTCATACCAGTCCACAAAACTCGTCATGATATCTTCAAGATCCACTTCTCCCAACGCCCTGATACTGTCAAGAGTCGCAAGCGTCATGCTGCCATCATCTGTCCAGGTGCCGATGGGCATATCATAAGTGCCGTGTCCCTCCATACCGATCACGGGACCGCGCTTTTTCAGCTCTTCTCTTTCCATGAACTGCACAGGACACCCCAGCGCATCACCAACGATCACGCCCATGATCCCATCAAGCCAGATATTTTTTTCTGTATCCATACGCATCATCTTCTCCTTTTGAATCGGCTTCTGCCTTATGCATTCAAATGTCTCTCCATACTCTTTACGACATCCTTAGTGATCCCTTTTGCACTGTCCGTAAAGAAGTTGTGCTCATCGGTCACCTTATATTCCTCCGGATCATCATCTAAGATCAGATAGCCCTCGTTTGCATGTCTTCTGCAGTAATAGGCGATTTCCTCATCCCTGCTGTGTCCTTTGGCAACAGGTGTTTTATCGTAAATCTTCACACCGTATTGTTGGAATTTGCTCTCCAGTTCCCGAATCTGAGGCGAATTCTCGGAAGAAAGCGTTCCTACAAACCCGGTTCGCCAGGATGATGTCATAACCGGTGTCAGCTTATTCTTTCTGACAAAGTCACAAAACATCTTAATCAATGCATCATCCATGCTGTAAGATCTGATCTTCCAATCCGCACTTTTATTCAAAACACCATCTATATCAAAGAACAGGAATCTCATGACAGCACCTCCGTTTATTTCTCATCTGTTTCCGATAACTTCATGATCTGCAGGTATTCTGTCGGCACATGCTCCGTAAGCCACACGCCGCTCTTATGATAAACCAATCTCTGAAAACTCAATCGGGAAAACCTTCTTGTCATCCAATCTGTAAAACAGGGCACCATTGTGTACACGAGGAACAGATCCGGCTGCGCATCCTCCGTCTATATCAATAAAGTTACCTTTCTGAAAGATCTTCAGTCTGTCGCATGTATAGCCGAGACGGCTTAACACACGAAATACCGGCACATGACCCGTAATGAATGTATGATCATAGTCCTTATAGACATCACTTCCCCTGGTTTCATAGTCTTCACGATACATGGATCTCCACACAATATCCCAGACATCATCGTATTCCATCTCGTGATACATCTTACCTTCAAGATCTTCCCTGTAATAGGAGTGCGTCAGACAGAACTTCTCTCCATTCACTTCGATCGTTTTGATGACATAGCAGCGTTGTAACCACAACAGCAGCGACCGGCGTGCCTTTATATCGAGTTTCCCATACTGCTCAAATGTTTTGGAGCCACCATTATAGTATAGCCACAGTTCCGCATCTGGACCGTTGCATTTCTTCTTCCCGTTTGGATCTACGGCATTTAACATCATAAACTCATGATTGCCAAGGATCAGGTGCATATTTTTATTGTTCTTAAGTTCCATAAGGATCCTGATCCCGTCCGGCCCCCGGTCTATGGCATCTCCAATAAAGTACAGCTCGTCATTGTCAGAGAACGCAATTTTCTCAAGACCTTTCTTGAAAAGATCATATTGTCCGTGCAGATCCGAAACCGCATATACTGCCATTTTTCAATCCCCCTTAAGTCTATTGTACTTTTCTCTTATGATCCTGTCACTAAACGAATGGTTTAACATTTACAAAGTGATAATGTGGGTGCTCATGAAAACTGATTGACAACACACTTCAGAAATGCTATAAATATAGGGTCGCACAGGGGAATCATACAGTGGCAGTATGACGGTCTCCAAAACCGTTCACGGGGGTTCGAATCCCTCTTCCCCTGCTCAGACATACTTGTTGTAATCAACCGATGGTTCAAAATAAGGCATAAACAGGAAGAAGAGAGCTTTCGCTCTCTTCTTCTCTGCATTGCAGGATCTCGTCGATCGGTGTTCCAAACAGCCTGCTTAGGGCAACCAGATTGTCAACGGTCGGGAGGCTCTCGCCCCTCTGCCATTTGTAAATGGCCTGAACCGATTCAAATCCCATGAACCGCCGGATGTCCTTTACCCTCAGGTGGTTCCGGATCCGAAGTTCTCTGATCTTTGCTCCCGTTGCGACCGGGTCTAAAACCGGATAATTCATATAGCGCCTCCTTGTGTAAAATCTGTCCCTTTTCCAATCGTTACATTTTTTACAACACATCCTCCTGCCGTGAACCGGCAATTCGGCACCGCTGCCTCCACAGGATGTAAGGCTGATTTTCCGTTACATTTATACTATTCCGGATACAGTCCTCATTTCCTTTTTTTCTTTTTCGAAGCGGACAAAGCGCTGTCGAACGCTTCTTTTGCGCATTTTTGTTCCCTCGTCAGTTCCTTGCCCAGAAGCTGATCGACGATAAAGGTAAAATCCATTCCTTTTGTTTCGTTCTCCGCCATCCGGATCAGTTCTTCACTTTCAGTGTTTCCTTCTCTTAGCATATTCACCTCCCTCTGTCTTGCAAAAAGAATTATAGCAGAGGCAGGAAGACCGCGGAATAAACTAACAGTTTAGTACCGGATTCTATTTATCTCTATGATAGCCTGCGGGTATATTGTATAATATTCATAGATTTCACCGGAAAATTCTTTTATGTCCGGTACGACAGGAGGATTGATCATGAGTTACACAGATCCCGAATATGCAGATGAATACAGAGAGCAGATGCTCTGTGACGGATTGACAGAAGAAAATCTTGAAAATGCCGGCTACAGCAACGGTTTTGATCTGCTGGATGATGAAATGGACAGCAACGGCAGTATCTTTGAGGACGGCTTCGATCAAGAGGATAACAGCGACTGGCTATAGGAATGCCTTTTGCGCAGACACCTCATTCGCCCTAAGCCGGTAATCATAGACATCAAGAACATCCGCTTCCTCATCCGCAAAATAATGATCACTTGTATATAGATTCATTTCGTATTTCCTCTTTAAGAAACCCTGATCTTCTGCTCATAGATCAGAATCTCTTTCTCTGACACGTTGATATTGTCATGATAATGCCCGAAAAACCACTTCCTGAAACTCACGGTATTCCTGATGTACTCGAGATATTCCGTAGCAGGATCCGGCTTCAGGATTCCGCGGCCAAACGTTGCTTGCGTACCGGAAGCGCAGCAGTGTGTAATGATAAAGTCGACTGCATTATTATGATCTTTAAGGTTTTTCCTGCCTGTTTCCATCTCGGCTTCGCTTGGCATTTCCTGTTCCCACCAGCTGACATGATTTACACGATATGGGATCCAGTCGTCTTCCAGCTGTTTTCGCTTTTTTCTGAAATTTGGATCACTCATTTCCAAAATGCCGCCTGTAATGTCATGACTTGCGGCCCCGCCGAACGTAAAAATCGTTTTCCTGTCAATTTCAAAGACCTGTCCGCGCATGAGATGCAAAATATGCGGTCTGATCTCATGAACTCTGCCGCCTTTCCATTCCTTTTCAGGATATTCATTCAGCCTGTCAAAATTATCATGATTCCCATCAACAAACAGCAGCGTAAATGGACGTTCCTCAAGCCCGTCAAGATCATGTTTTTCTCTTTTGCTCTCCTCTTTCGGGTCCCAGATCCCTCCGAAATCACCGCAAATGATCACAAAATCATCTTTCGTCATTTCTCTCTGTTCCGGAAAATTTTTCGTATTGAATCGTGTGAAATCCCCATGCGTATCTCCCGTAATAAAAATCATCCTGTTCTCCTCAACCGAAAAAATGCTGATATGCCCGAGTTTTTATTTATTTCTCCATCTTTTCCTGATCCACAGCTTTGGCAAGGCAGTCATCACAGAGTGTCTGTATATACATGAGATCTCTGATCGTTCCGGGTTTACCGCATTCTTCACAGATCTCGCCGGAGCGATCTTCACCCCATGACACTATTTCAGCAATCCTTTCATAAAGTTCATTACCCTTTCCGGGTTTGAATCTGACACTCGGGCCTCCAATACAATCAAGTGCGTGGATTCCCGGGTTATCATCACCAAAGTGATAATAGAACCTCAGTGTCCCGTATTTTTCTTTGATCTGGTCAATGATAATATCCGGTTCTCTTCCACTCTCATCATAAACCGCCTGGATCTTTGCACACATCTCATCCAGCAAGTCATACCAACCGTCTGCACATTCACATCCGAATGCGCTGTATAGGTCATCGACATAACCGCTCTTCATCTGACTGCTCAAAGAGCACCCTTTTTTCATAAATGCATATTTCTCAGCCAACGCTTTTTCGAGTTTGTTCGTCATAAATCATCCTCCGTTTGATACTGATATTGCTTCTTCACCATTTCCATTCACTGTCCATATTCCACGTTCGGCAGCCATTTCTATCCTGTCATCATCCACGCTTATTCCCTCAAAGACATGCTCAAGAACAATTACCTCCATACTGCATTTAGGGCATGTCGTATTTCCGACATATTTTTTGTTTTCCTTCAGTCTGTATTGGTAATATCCCCACTCATAACCATCCTTATGCCTTCTCTGCGTCCCGAAAAACATGTCCTATTTCCTGTAGATAATTTCGCTCCGTTATCGATGGAACATATGATTCCAGAAAGTCATTCATGTATTGATCCCTCCTTTTTATAAATCCTTTTCAGAAGATCCCCATCGGTTATGAAATAATGCAAAACCAGCTCTCCGTCTCCAAGCGGAAGCGTCCCAATATAATTTGCCTTGGTTATCAACTTATCCCACTGATGTCCTGTTCCGATTGCCAGAATCGTAAACTCCTTTTCCTCCTCATCGGCATCCGCCTGATACCACATTTTAGGCATATCATACTGCAAGCCGATACTCATCACTAAATTCACCGCCTCTTCCACAGTCTTTGCCGGTAATTTGATCTTCCTAAAATCAAGCGTATCTAAAGGCAATTCGGTCTTATATATCAACATCTCTTTATCCTCCCAGTTCTCTCAGCAGTGCCATGTTATTACATCCTTATTCCGAAATCCTCCATTATGATCAAAAAATTTAAATTGGATTGGATTTTACACATATGACTGCCTGCAACACAGCCATGAGGATCACTTCAGGCCAACCGGTTTAACGC
>JAILIQ010000279.1 GCA_024695205.1 Lachnospiraceae bacterium | reverse complement strand
CCTGATTTATAAGAGCATCTCCGCTTTCAATCACTCGGTCGAACGGTATTATCTTGCCCATACGGACAACAACAATATCTCCCGTTTTGATCAACTCTGCGTCCGACTGTATCTCCTGTCCGTTCTCAACCTTCCATACCTGACTGATGTTCAGGGACATCTGCCTTGCAAGGTCGGTCGTACATTTTTTGTGCGTCCATTCCTCCATTGTGTCTCCAATATCCAGAAGGAACATGACTGATGAAGCTGTCGGATAATCCCCGACGAGTAATGAAACGCCGATCGCTGCTGCATCAAGCAGTTCGACCTTCAGCCTCTTTTCCGGGATTGTCTTAAGGCCCCGCCATGCATAACGTGCTGACTTTATACATGTCAAAGCAGTTCTTATCGGCAGAGGAAGAAAAAGTTTCTTTGCAAAGTGCCGTACTATAGAAGATACAATATCCTCGTAATACTGTGCATTCAGATCTCTTGAAGAACTCTCATAATAGTTCTCGGGAACTACTGTCTTTTCCGGATCATACTCTCTTATGATCCTTAGCATCTCATCCCGACAACAATTGTACCTGATAACGGCATCTGCCGTTCTTTCATATACTACAGCCTTCTCAACGCTTTCAATCCCCTGTAGGTAATACTGAAGCGTATCAGCTTCCCTGAAGGAAAACCGTGGTCTGTCAAAATGGACACGGATCCTTCCCGGAATGTCGTGTTTTATAAAAGCTTTCATCTCAGATCTCTTCTTCCTGTGCTTTTATGGCTCTTTCTTCATTGATATGTTTAGCGTCTTCATAAATATCAGTACAGTTTTCCTGAAGAACGGTTGCCTGATCCGCCACAACATTCCTGGCCCTTAAAGCTGCTGCAGTACAATGCGTGTATACCTTTTTTGCATCTTTGCTTGACAGTATTTTTATTCCTGCAGTCCCAAACAGTACTCCTCCTGCAAAAATACACAGTTTATTCCAACTCATTTCTGATCACTCCTTTCGTTTGTAATGATTGTATATACCTTTTTATCCCCGCATACGTCGAAGGGCTCAGGTAATGCCCTATCCGGCGTGCGTCTTCTTTTGCGGTCTTTTCATCCACTTTTGCCACAGTCCGTAAAAAATCACTGAGCGTGGAATGTTTCTCACAGATTTCCGTGGCTGCTTTTATTCCTTCCGGGGTAAGCTCGATCTCTCCGTTCTTCTTCATCGTGATAATGTTCTTTTCGCGAAGATTTGACATGGCAATCGAAACGCTGGCTTTTGAAAACGACATTTCTCTGGCAATGTCAACAGAGCGAACGCATCCGAGCCTTTCTTTCAGGAGATATATGGTTTTGATATAATCTTCCGCTGATTTGTTCATTTACCGTACTACTTCCCACATCTCTCCCATGTTTTTGAATCCACCGTCGGGGAGGCATCCTTTGCATGGTGCGGTGCCGGAGCTCATCGCACACTCCGAGCATTTACCCGCACCACATGAAAGAAGAGAGAGTTTCCTGATAGAACCTATATTTTCAAGATATTCAAGTTTTCGCCTTATATCGTCTGTATCTGTTTTCAGCTCAGAAGCAAGCAGTTCGAGTGTCCTTGCATGTCCATCCTTTAACAATTCAAGAAGTTCTTCCATAACTATTACCAGATAAGCATTCCGATATGGTATGCCAGGAATGCAAGTATAAGTGAAACCACAGTGTAATAGATGACGATCCTTGCCGTCCATTTTGCCGAATGTGTTTCCTGGAACGTTGCTGCAAGCGCAACTACACACTGCATGTTAAATGTCATTGCAAATATAAACGCAAGTGCTTCGGGCTTTGTTACATTGGCAAGCAGGAGACTGCTGAGGTTTGATGTATCTGCACCACCGGCCATCGCCTGAGTAAATGCAGTTCCGTATGATCCGCCGCTGTAAAGAGCACTTATAACACCTACCGCGCCTTCCTTGCCGACAGCCGATGCTATATATGACAGGAACAGCTGCCATGGCATACCAAAGAACTTCGTTACCGGCTCTATAGCCAACCCGACCCGATACAGGAACCCGCCATTTCCGGAGGGCGAGTATGACAGAATCCAGAATATACCGCATACAAGAAGTATCACTTTGGTGACCCTCACGAAGGTCTCTTTTGTTCTTCCAAAAACGTATCTGAAAAGCGCGCCCCACTTTGGTTTATGATACGGCGGAAGTTCCATTATCATCCCGTATCTGTCTTCCTTCTTTACAAGCTTTCCGCCGAATATTTTTGCCGTTATCCACATATGAACAAGCATCGTAAGAAGTATCGCTACGATAACGCCAACTGCTCCCGGTCCAAAGAATATCGCCGAGAGCATCGGGATCGTCGCCCAGGCAGCACCGCAGGGAACTGCCCATGCAAGTGCAATAGTCAGGACTTTCTGTCCCCAGTTATCGATAACCCTTGCACCAGCTGCGCCACCCATAGTGCACCCGAAGCTTACAAGGAACGGCATCACGGATTTGCCCTGAAGCCCGAGTTTGCCCATCGTATTATCAAACACATAGGATATACGTGCCATTACACCGACTTCTTCAAGCAGACCGAATACAAGCGTTACTCCGAAAACAAAACCCAGCATTTTAAAAATATATGAAAACGACTGGATTATCACATCGCCCACGATAAGGATGATAAACTCCGGGCAGCTGATCGAAGCCA
>JAILIQ010000198.1 GCA_024695205.1 Lachnospiraceae bacterium | reverse complement strand
CCCGAGAGGATATTTCCGAACGGAACATCGGGCCCTATTTTGAAATTACCGGAAAAATTACCGAACGGAGACTGTTTTACCGCACATTTCTCACACAGATGCTGTTCTTTTTTTACTCCGTTTATTATTTCGGTATATGTTATCCGTGCTTCATTTTCATGACAAATCTCACACAACATATCCGTATCCTCCGTCAATCCAGCTCGTTACGGTTCTTCACGGCCATCCTGATAACGATGATCAGAAGCAGCATGCATACGCCGCTCAGTATCGCTATCACCATGGTCATTGTTCCCAGACTCTTCTCATAACTTTTTACGAGCTCTTCTTCGTCAATTGTAGAATAACCCGAAGCTGTCCTGTTTCCGACTACGATCCTGGAATTGTCCAGCCTCTGCAGGGTCTTCTCCACCCTGTCAAAGCTGTAGATCTCAGGTTTTCCGCCTTCCTTCTCAAGTATCAGCAGGAGATAATCGCTTCCCGGCTCTTTTGCGGGAGAATAGGCGGTAACGGTATGACCGCTGATGATAACAGAAGTCTTGTTGTAACCGTCGGGTATCTCAACATCAGCGGCACCCCGGCTTACCTTGTATCTCGCATCTGCCGTCAGATACAGGCTTCCGTCGGATTCCTCGGCGTAAAATGCCCATCCGTTTAAGCCGTCGTCCTGCTGACCTTCGGCACTTTCCTGCTGATTGTCCGTATCGGTCGTGCCGGTGCCGTTCTCCGGAACATTCTGCTCCGTACTCTCGCCTTCGGCCGCCCTTGCGGCATAGATCACATATTTCCCGAGATTGCCGTTTTCAGCGGTAACAAGTACAAGTATCCTGTTCTGCCCCACGCTCAGATTCTGATTGCCCTCTGTCTTCACGGTAGCATTCGGATCATTGGGCGAGGCACTTACGTAAATCTCGGTCACCTCATAAGGAACAAACACGCTGTATTCGTGTTCTGCCGATGAAAATGCAGGAGAAAGCTCACCCGGGCTGATCCTCATGATGCCGAGCGTCGCGTCGGAAGACGCTTTGCTCGCGGCCTTAACCTCAACCGACAGTTTTCCCGCGGAAACCGACATCAGATATCCGAGATCCGCTTCGTATATCTCGGGAGTCCCGCGCACGGAGAACTCACAGGTGCCCATTTTAACGGCCTTGAACTGCATCTCATACGTTCTTGCGAGAGTATTGCTCCCATAACCCATATCACTGATTCTGAGCGTTCCTTCGCCGCCCGCGATACAGTCGGGTCCTGAGATATACTCAAGAACATTCCCGTCATAGGAAATGTATCCTTCGAAAATGCCGGGGATAACATCTCCCTCGATCTTCAGTTCTACTGTCAGAGTATCATCAACCATCACTTCGGATGTCTGCGTGGAAAAGACGATCTTACAGCTCGATGCTGATACGGGGGTGACTGCGTTAAACAGCATCACTGCCACACAAACCAGCATAAATACCGGAACAAATCGTTTTCCCGCCTCTGCCAATTTAATAACAGCGACAGGCGCTGTGCGCCTGTCGCTTGATGCACGGTAAGCCGTGCCTGTCTTTTTCGTTTTCATATACTGCCCCTTTTTTCCCTGTCCCGATCATCATTTTCGGAAACCCCGGTCAGGCTTTTCCCTCACGGAAAAATAAGCTCAGGCACTTTTTCGGTGCGGTCTTCCTCAGGCAGGGATACGGTATTTCGTATACAGGTCATCCGCCTGTCACATCTGTGACAATCGGTATATCGTCCGGTACGGTATTGTCATCCGCATTTCCCGAATCACCGTCCGCCGTTTCATTCCCGCTGTTCCCGTTATCGGAGGACGTATCACCGTCCGGGGTGTCTTGCGCAGGAACCGCTGTCCCGGACTCACCGTTAACACCGGCATCGGGAATGCTCCCGTCTTCCGCTGTCCCTTCGGGGCTTCCGGATATTTCGGTATTCTCAGTTGTTCCGGCATTTTCAGTTTCCTGTGTTTCCACGGGTATTTCGGTGTTTTCGGGCACCTGTGTTTCCACAGGTGTTTCGGTGTTTTCGGATTCCTGTGATTCCACAGGTGTTTCGATGTTTTCGGGTTCCTGTGTATCAACAGGTGTTTCTGTGTCCCCGGATGTATCCTCATCCGCAGACTCCGGAGGAGTCTCAGGTGCTTCCTCACGTATCATATTTATAACATATTCGCGGATATCGCCGTTTTCTGCTTCAACGCTTACGACGAACCGGTTAAGTCCTGTATCCGGATTGACAGCTCCGTCTCCGGCGATCTTGGCCAGAGTGCTTACTGTCGATGCTTTAATCTTGAGGTAGTCGGTCGACGAATCGACTATCAGGCTGTATTCCTGATCACTAGTATAATCGAAAGTCGGCGTGAGTGCAAGTTTGTCACCGTCTTTATTATAAATTTTTAATGTTTTGAGCCAGTTGTTAGGATTATACTTCTTCTCCGGTTTAGGACATGCGCTCTCCGGCATGTTCAGATAAACCGGGATCGAGAATACGATCGGGATCTGATCGGGATCGACATATCCCCTGTAGCACCTGATACCCTCGGAATACGGTGCCTCAACATTGGCCATATACTGATGGGAATACATTCCGCCGTTGGTCACATTGAACTTCTGCAGGTAAATGGTATTCTGGCCTCTGTTGATATAATTGTTACCGATGTAGAATGCCCCTCCGACTATCGACCTGAAGGGATCGGTCCATGGTATGAGCACGTTAATATTGCTTGTTCCGCCGTTCGCAAACTGTAGTCCGTGTTTGATGTTCTCACCGGGTACCGTGCTGTGATAAGCCCCTATATTGTAATAATTATATAATCCCTCGTAGCCTTCCACGGTTCCGGTAACACTGTTGCTCATCTTGTCGACACCCAGCGTTACTTCCTGCTTTGCTCTCGAAGCAAGGTGGAACGGGCTGACGCCTGTGTATTCGGCTGCCATGAGGAAGGTATCCTCAAACGATATGGTCCTTGTATTTCCGAGACTGTCGGTAAATTCATAGGAATTACCCGACATCGCAGTGTTCTTCAGGATATTGGCCACACCGGCCCAGTCCTGATATTCGGGCTTGTAGCTGAGCACTTCAAACTGGAAAACGGTATTGTAATCAAGGAAATTCCTGGGATCCATGTAGTATTCAACCGCTTCTTTTGAAGCCGTTACCCAGTATGTACTGTCAAATACGGTCCAGGTGTCGGTCTTCCAGCTGTAGGCACCGGGCTCGAATGACTTCCATTCCGCACTGTAGGAAACCGGCAGCAGATTGACTCCCACTTCCGTCTCCGCAGCTATTACCTCATTCCAGTCAAGACCCGTATGAAAAGCCTTGAATTCCCACGAAGGATACTGTGCATGGAGCTCCCTTAAGGCAGCCTTATAGCTTTCCGGGAAGTTCTCCTGTTCAAGCTTCGTTTCAAAATCAACATTCGCCGCCGAAGCAGACTCGGTAGTCTCAAGCAGTGTCAGCGAGCTGTACGCCTCAACATATCCGGACCTGATGTATCCGAAATATTCCGTTCCATCGAAGTAGAATCTTATGTAGCACCAGCTCTGCGAGCCGTCATCGGTCCCGTTTTCAACGCTTAAAACTTCGATCGGATCCTGACTGTACAGCAGGATCAGCTTCTTGTCTTCGGTAAACAGCCTTTCGCCCGAACCTTTAGGTTCCTTCGAAACGGCAAGTCCCGCCGCTCCGGCTATGCGTGCGTTGGCGCCTTCAAAGCTGTCAGTCGGAGTTTTTACCGGCTCCGGATCCTCTGATTTTACTTCTTCAACCTTTGCCGGTTCAGGGATGGGTGTCAGTATCTGCGCCGTATACCCGGTTGCATTGGATACAAATGTCATCGTAAGAGCGGGTATGTAGCCCACGTATTCGGTTCCTTTGTATTCGGCGGATATCTTAAAGTACCTGAGCCCGTCCTTGCCGATCACATCTTCAAGTATCTCTATGACCGTACCCTTGGCAAATCTGATCACGGTGCCGTCGGAAGTTCTTACTCTCCTGGCTCCGTCCTTGGCCTTTGATCTTAATACGAGCTTTGACTTTTTTGTAGTCGCAACAACATCATCTGAGCAATCGATGGTAACATAATCACTTACAACATAACCTGCAACATATTCACCGCCTGTATTGGCTACAACCCTGTACCATCTTGTCTTGACTTCCTTGCCCTGATCGTCCTTGGTAGTATAGACCTTCGACTTGATGATCTGGACTTCCTGCCCATATTCAAGCACCGCAACGACTTTCGCGGTCGTACTTGCGGATTTTCTCATGTTGAGCCCTGTCTGAGAAGAAACCGTTCCCTTATAGTTCAGCGATGCAGCCCAATTCAGTGTCGTTATCTCATAGCCCTCGGGAACTCCGTTGCTGAGATCGGTCGGATCGAATTCCTTCTGTTCATCATCCGCCCCGCTTTTGTCGTCTTTGTCCTTGTCTTTGTTGTTATCTTTGTTGTTGTCTTTGTCTTTATCGTTATCTTTGCTGTTGTCCTTGTCGCCGGTATCCTTATCGCCTGTTTTACCGGTATCGCTTCCGTCCGTGTCCTTGGGATCCTGCTTATCGCCGCTTCCTCCGTCACCGTCGCCGATCAGCTCGCCGCTGTCCGAAGGGATATCGCTTTTTTCTCCCCATGTCAGCTCAACATAATCGCCGAGGCAGAAGCCCTCAACAGTGCTTCCTTCGTAATCGGCCTTTACATGATACCAGCCGTCCTTCTCACCGAGGATCAGAACCTCCTGTCCTTTGGTAAATTTGACCGTTCCTTCCCCAAAGGCGACCTTTCCGTGATCGGTCGAAGGCCCCTGCCGCAGGTTCAGGCTTGTAGCCGTGATCTTTCCGAGTATCTGTGTTTCGTCAAATATCTCTCCTTCACTCACGGTAATATAGACCACCGAGTCCTTGGCGCTCAGTGAATAGCCTTCAACGACTTCACCGTCCACGACCGTCCGTATGTGATACCAGCCGTCCCTTTCGCCGAGTATCGTAACCTCGTGTCCATGTTCGAGCAGCACCTTCTCACCGTCAAGAAGAATATTCGCATAATCGGTTCCCGGCCCTTCACGCATGTAAAGAGCACCGGCCGCAATAACTCCCTTCGCCTCCGAAGCGGCCTGCACCGGATATCGACCGGCCGACCCCGCAAGCAGTGTGATCGCCAGCAGGAACACCATGATCTTCGACATATATTCTTTATATTTCATCCGCAGCCTCCGGAAATAAAAAATCATTGACACATTGCAATTGTCTACAGTTGTAGAGGTTCTACAAGTGGTGACAATATTCCATCTACGTTTGTAGTGGAAACCTGTGTCAATGTTATGTCAAAATTACAAATAAATGGTGAAATCCAAAAAATACAGATCCTTCTCACAATCCGAAGGACCCGGAGCGTTCGAACACAAAGCCTCCCCCCTAGCCAAATGGCGCTCCGGGTCCCCCGTATGTTCTGCAAGTTCTACATTTTCTGCAGCTTCTGCATGTTCTGTGTATTTACATGGTTACAAGTTCATAGTACAGGCCTTTTTTCCTGAGGAGCTCTTCGTGCGATCCGGCTTCCATGATCCCCTTATTTCCGATATACAGGATCATGTCCGCGTTTCTGATCGTCGAAAGACGATGGGCCACGATGAACGTCGTCTTGTCTGCTGTAATCTCATCGAGTACATTTTTGATAAGTATCTCAGTCTCGGTGTCAATGGCGCTTGTTGCTTCGTCCATAATGATGATCGAGGGGTTCTTCAGCACGATCCTTGCAAAGCTGATGAGCTGTTTCTCGCCCGCGGAAAGCTCGCTTCCGTGCTCTTCGAGAACATGCATGTAGCCGTTCGGAAAACGCTCGATGAATTTATCCGCGTGGATCGTCCTTGCGCTTTCAATGCATTCCTCATCCGAAGCGCCCCATTTGCCGTATCTGATGTTGTCCATGATGGTGCCCTTGAAGATAAAGGGATCCTGCATGAGGACTCCGACTTCACTCCTCAGGGAATGCAGGCTGATGTCCCTGACATCTTTGCCGTCTATCTTAACGCTTCCGGATTTTACATCGTAGAATCTTGTGAGCATGTTTATTACAGTGGTCTTGCCGGCCCCGGTCGCGCCGACGAGCGCTATGGTCTTGCCGGGCTCCACATGCAGGTTAAAGTTCTCGAGTATTTTCTGTCCGGGTTCATATTCGAAATCAACATGCTCAAAATCGACCTGACCCCTGACGTTCTTTATGTCTATGGCGTCTTCCTTGTCGGTGATGTCAACCGGATATTCGATGGTATCAAAGACCTGCTCGAGGTTGGAGCTTACCTGGGCGAGTTCCTGTATTATATTTGCGATCTGTGAGACAGGCTCTCTGAAAGCGCCCATATAGCTCGTAAATGTTATGACCGTTCCCGCCGTGATAAGATCATTGTTGCCGAGGATCATAAACAGGGCAGTCCCGAATATCGCCAGCGTCCCGAAATTCCAGAAGGATATGACGATCGGTGAATTAAGTCTTGACAGTTTGACTATGCCCCACCATTCGTTGACGCTGTCGGTATGTATCTCTCCGTAGATCGACTTGTTTTTCTCTATCCTGTTGTAATTCTTGATGACCTGCTCTCCCATTATCGATTCGACAAGAAAAGCTGTCCTGTTGGAGCTTTTGGCTCTCAGCTTCGAAAATCTCCTGCCGAGTGTCTTTTTGAGGAGCGATATCACAAATATCATCGGGATCACAGTCGCAAACACCACTATTGTAAGCAGCGGGCTTAAAGAGACCATAAAAAGGCTCACAACGATGATCTTGATGATGTATATCGCAAACATCATCACATAGTTCGAAAAGAATGTCGCAAGTCCGTTGATATATTCCGTTACCCTGACCACTATCTTTCCGTCCGGACGATTGTCATAATAGTCAAACGAAAGCTTCTGCAAATGGTCGAAGATATCCTCGCGGATCCTGGTTATCGCACGAAAGCCCACTCTTCCCATGGCCCTTTTCTGTATAAAGGTCGTGGCTGTTTCAACCGCCGCTAAGAGGAGCATGCCTCCGGCAAGGAGCGCCAGCTGCCTGTAATCCTCTTCTACAACGACCGTATCAACGATGATCTTCAGGAGTCTCGGCGGGATAAGTGCGGCTACCGAGGCAACAAGAAGCATTATGCCGACCATGATTATGATCTTCCTGTAAGGCAGGATATATTCAAGGGTCTTGACCAGCTGTTTCAGATCGACTTTCTTCTCGATGTTCTCATCCTGAAAAAATGTATTTCTTCTGGACATATTATTCCTCTCTCTGTTCTTTCTGCTCTGTCTGTATCCTGTATACCTTTGCAAAATCACCGTTCCGGCGCATCAGTTCATCAAAAGTTCCGCGTTCGGTGATCCTCCCGTCTTTCATATAAAGGATCTCGTCGCAGTCTGTTACCGAAGAAAATCTGTGTGCCGTGATGATCAGCGTTTTTTCGGAATAATTGGTATGTATCTCATCCATCAGCAGCTTTTCCGTATTTACGTCAAGAGCGCTTGTGGAGTCGTCAAGTATGAATACCGGGGAGTTTTTTAAGAAACATCTGGCGATGGAGATCCTCTGCTTCTGGCCTCCCGATATACCTATTCCCCGTTCTCCTATTATCGTCTGATACCGCTCGTCAAGCTGGCGTATAAATCCGTCGGCCCTGGCATGGACCGCCGCTTCCTTGATAAGATTCTGATCGGCGTACGGCCTTCCGAACGCTATATTTGATTCGATCGTATTCGAAAACAGGAACACATCCTGGAAAACACATGCAAACATGTCTCTGAGCCTGTTGAGCGAATATTCCTTGATATCATGCCCGTCGATCATTATCGATCCCGACGAGATATCCTTGATCCTTAGCAGCGTCTTGATAAGTACGCTCTTGCCGGAACCCGTCTCACCCACGATCCCGACCTTTTTACCGTACGGCACGGAAAGCGTGATATTGTTAAGTATCCTCTGCCCGTCTATATCAAGGCATACATCTTTTAATTCTATATTCGGAGTATCGGTGTGCAGAACATCATTGCCGGTATCGGGTGTCCTGCTCGTTTTGGCCATGAATTTTCTCAGTTCGAGTCCCGCAACGGTCTGCTGCTGCATATTGAAAATATTATTGTTGACGCTGTTGATATCGGACATGAGTCTTACAACGTACGAGGATGATGCAAGGATATATCCTACGGTAAGATCTCCCTTTATTACAAGTATCGCGCCTACAACGATCGTGCCCACGTAAGCGATCTGGCGGATCACATTAAAGGTCAGTTCGAAATTGGCGGTAAGATCAGTCTGTTTTATATTGGAATCGCATAACTCCTGATTTACCTTGTTGAATTTCTGCTTTTCATGTTCTTCATTTACGAAGGATCTGACGATCCTCACACCGCCTATGTTTTCCTGGGTAATGAGGTTTAGATGCGATCCCGTGCTCCTTATGGTCTTAAAATTGGCCTTGGCCATCTTCTTGAATTTGATGACCGCAACGATAAGCAGCGGAGACATCACAAGAGGGATCAGTATAAAAGATACGTCTATAGAAGCTATGAGCAGGATATTGGCGAGCAGCATGAATAAGGAATCGCCGAAATACGGTATCCTGTGGCTGAATAATTCCTTAAACATTATGGTGTCGCTGTTAAGGATCTGTAACAGCTCGCCCGAATTGTATGCGCCGATCGTATCGGAATCAAGCTCCATCAGTTTGTCGTAAGTGGCATATCTTAAGGCAGTCTCAAGATGCAGGCCGACCTTCTCCTGGATAAGATCCCGTATATAGATGAGGATGATCCTTACAAGGACCATTGTCATAAATACCGCGGCTACCGAAAAAAACAGCTTCTTGCTGTGAACTTCGCCGAATCTTCCGCTCAGCAGGAATCCGAATATCCCGGGATCTCCCTTATCGGGTGCGGTCGACTGGATCACATGATCGATGAGTATCCCTGACAGAAGCGGCAGCAGAAGCTCCGCAAGTATTCCGGTAAAACTCAGTATCTCCGCTACAATAGAAATGAACAGGTCCTTTTTAAAATATCTGTACCCGAATTTTAGAGTTTCCAAGCGCTTTCCTCCATTATGAACAAAACCGTCAGTCACATATTTATTATACGATAATCCCTGTATTTTTTCTTTTCAGGGATTTTCGGTAAATATGCATTTTCAACCAAAAAAGGACAATCGGGGAACGATATCTCCTTCCCTTGACTGTCCTGTATTTTCAGACCATTCCGAGCACATATATGATAACGTACAGCAGAAACGATATTCCGTTTACTATCATTCCGGCGACGGGGATCGCTGTATAAATATCCCTTTCCCTTGTAGCCAGCACCGACACGATAAGGCCGATGACGCTCGCAACGGCCGCTATAACGGAAGCTATTCCCGAAAATGCACCGACATCATGCCCGGTAGACGCCAGAATGCACAGTACGATCATCAGAACGATCGAAATGCTTCCGGTTATCAGCGCGGTCATACCTCCCGGAGATATATGTCTTCCTCTGAATTTTACTGTTTCTATGCTCATTTATTAAATATCTCCTCTTAGAATTCTACCGATTCCGGATAACTGCCGTAAAATCATCCGTTTTTTAAGTCACTGTTAAAAAGTCCGGACAGAGCATCCGCTGTACCGCTTAAAGCCTGCCGGCCCCTGATCACGGCATGCTTGAAAAACAGGTCAGGATTAAGTATACTATACGCAAACACAAGTTTCAAGGATTCCGTTATAAAGGCCCTGCCGCCGGTAAAATAAACACGTTCAAAAGCAGGATATCCCGTTTTTGAACAGACGGAGGAATTAAATTGATAAGAACCGTTATAGATTATTGCAACAGATTTTCCAAAAAGGTAACAAAAGACGCAGTGACCGCGTATTCAGGGGAAGCAGCATTATATGTCATAATATCGCTTTTCCCTTTTTTGATGTTCCTCATGACATTGCTGAAATATCTTCCGTTTACGCAGGAACAGCTCCTTGACGTTCTTGCGCGGTTTGTTCCCGCCAATATCAATTCCTATATCGAGACCGTGGTTGACGAACTTTATACCACCTCGGGCACAGTGCTTTCCGCAACGATCATACTGGCCCTGTGGTCGGCCTCCCGCGGTATCCTCACCATCTATCGCGGGCTCAATACGATCTACGGGATTGAAGAGACAAGAAATTATTTCCTGCTGCGCCTAAGATCGATGATCTATACCTTTGTTTTCTGCATCATGTTGATAATGCTGCTCGGGCTCTACGTATTCGGCAACCAGATCACACATAAGCTCAGGGAACACTTTCCTCTCCTGATGCAAAGCCAGTCTGCTATCCTTGTAGTAAGCTTTCGAACCGCTATCGGTGCCGCAATACTCACGATCCTGTTTATAGTGATGTATAACTACATGCCCAACAGAAAGTCGAAGATCCATACACAGCTTCCGGGTGCGGTCATTGCTGCATTCGGCTGGATCGGCTTTTCATACCTCTACTCCCTGTACATCGACAATATGGGGCATATCAAAGCATCCTACGGCAGTCTTACAGCTGTAGTACTGTGTATTCTATGGCTGTATTTCTGTATGGGGATATTCTTTTTCGGCGCAGAAGTCAATTCGGCGGTCAATTCATCCGACTTCAGGGAATTTCTCGCACAGCTCTTCCGCAAACGAAGATCCGAACCCTCCGATACCAAATAAAAAACACAGGGGCACCGCAATTCTGCGGTACCCCTTTATTTATGTTGTATGGATCACATTCCGAACAGTCCGGCGTACTCCTTAAGTGCCCCGTCGTAGTTCTTTGCAAGAACCTGTTTTGCAAGAACCTTGCCGAGCTGAACGCCTTCCTGGTCGAAACTGTTGAGATTCCAGATAAAGCCCTGGAACATGATCTTATTTTCAAAATGCGAAAGCAGAGCGCCAAGAGATCCGGGAGTGAGCTGCTCACCGATGATCAGGCTTGAAGGCCTGCCTCCCGCAAAGTATTTGTTGCGGTTCTCATCGTCCTTGCCGCAGGCAAACGCAACGATCTGGGCAACTACATTGGCTATAAGCTTCTGCTGGCTTGTGCTTCCCTGAATATCAACGTCCTGACCGCACTGGTTTTCCTTAAATGCTATAAACTGGAGCGGGATGATATCCGTACCCTGATGCAGAAGCTGGTAGAACGAATGCTGGCCGTTGGTACCGGGCTCGCCGAAGATCACGGGGCCTGTAGGGTAATCAACAGGATTACCGAAACGGTTGACCGACTTGCCGTTCGATTCCATATCCGCCTGCTGCAGGTGAGCGGGGAAACGGCTCAGAGCCTGTGAATAAGGCAGAACGGCTGTAGCTGTGTATCCAAGGATATTACGTTCATAAACGCCGATAAGCGCATCAAGCATTGCGGGATTCTTCCTTATATCGCTTCCTGTCGCAAGTCTGTCCTCAGCCGCAGCACCCTCAAGGAAATCCGCAAATACATCGGGTCCGAAAGCAAGCGAGAGAACCGCTCCGCCGACAGCCGATGTCGAAGAATAACGTCCGCCGATATAATCGTCCATAAAGAAAGCGGCAAGATAATCACTGCTCTTGGCCAGGGGCGAAGTTTCGCTCGTTACGGCGATCATATGCTTTGAAGGATCAAGTCCGCGCGTCTTAAGGGCATCCTTTACAAATGACTCATTGGTAAGCGTCTCAAGAGTTGTTCCCGATTTTGATACCAGAATGAACAGGGCATGTGCACAATCAACCGTACCCAGCACAGCTGCGGCGTCATCGGGATCAACATTGCTGATGAAATAAGCCTTCATCTTAAATCTGTTATTCCTCTTAGCCCAGTTCTCAAGAGCGATATACATTGCTCTCGGACCTAAGTCGCTGCCTCCGATACCTATCTGGACAACCTCGGTAAATCTGCTTCCGTCTTCTGTCGTGATCTCGCCGTTGTGTATCTTTTCGGCAAATTCAGCGACCTTTTTCTGTACTCCCACATAAAATTCACGCTTATTTACACCGTCGGCCACAACATCATTGCCGAGCTGGCCGCGTGTAAGCTGATGGAGCACCAGACGCTTCTCTCCTGTATTGATGACATCGCCGTTGTAGAGAAGTGAGAACTTGTCTGCAAGCTGTGCTTCATCGGCAAGCGCCTGAAGCTTGTCAAGGATATCATCGTTCACAGCCTTGGCCGCATAATTGTAATCAAGTCCGCATGCCATCGGCACTGTATATTCCTTTACCCTTTTTGCGCCGTTTTGGGACATTTCCTTTACAAGGTCTGTTTTACCGGCATTTTCAAGCTCTTTAACAGCTCCAAGCTTATCAAAATCTGTCCATATAACCGTGTTCTCGGTAGCAATCATATTAACCCGCCCTTCTGCATGCAGTGTAAATACCTGCTGCGAAAATATATTTTTCCGAAAAGCCTGATCTTTTCGTTTTATAAGAAATTGCGAAACTGCTTGCATCATGGGAGTTTCGCAATCACTTTTTTGAGTATAGCATTGAAATACTAAAAAAACAACCTTGTCTTTCGGCGTTGTACAAGCTTTTTTGCGGATGCAGCCGTTTTATTTACCTGTATTCCGAAGCCCTGTACATTATTAGCGCCGCTGCGACCGCCGCATTCAGCGACTCGATCTCACCCTGCATAGGTATGTACACCCGCTCAGAGACTTTGGATATCGCTTCGTCGGTGATCCCGTTTCCCTCATTGCCTACCAGTATCGCACAAGGTATCTTGTACTCTGTCTCATTATAGGGCTTTCCGTCACGCAGATACGCGCCGTAGACCGTTACACCGTCTTTTTTAAGCCTTTCGATCGTATCGCAGATGTCCCCGCAGTACAAAAAAGGCATTCTGAATATCGAGCCCATCGTCGATCTTGTCACCTTCGGACTGTAAACGTCAACGGTATCCCTGCTCATTATGATGCCGGTAATACCCGCAGCCTCGGCGGTTCTCACCATCGTGCCGAGATTACCGGGATCCTGGATATTTTCAAGCAGAAGAAGCTTCTCCTTCGGAATATCACTGTAACCGTATCTTTTCATCCGCATAACACACAGGATTCCCTGTGGTGTTACGGTTTCACAGATCTTTTCAAAAATGCCGTCCGAAACGACCCTTATTTTGGAAATATCCTCTCCGTTTGAGAAATATCCCCGCGCGATCCGTTTCCAGTCATCGCTTCCCGAAAAACTTTCGCTCACATAAATCTGGTCTATAAGATCAAATGCGGATCTTAACGCATCCTCGAAGATCCTGAGCCCCTCAAGGCAAAATAGTCCCTGCTCCTCGCGCAGCTTTTTCTTCTTCTGCAAAAGCATGACATTCCGCAGTTTCTCATTCTTCAGACTGGTTATGATTTCCTGCATTTTCAAACCTTATCCTCATATTCATTCTTCGCTCATCTTCAGAAGCTTTGCGGCCTGATCGGCTGCGGTCAGATTGTCAACGAGCTGATCGAGACTGCCGTTCATCACATCATCGAGAGTGTAAAGTGTAAGCTTTATGCGGTGATCGGTACATCTGCTCTGCGGGAAGTTATAGGTTCTGATCTTTTCCGAACGGTCACCCGTACCCACCTGGCTGCGACGAAGATCCGCCTCGGCATTGGCGGCTTTTTCCAGTTCCATCTCATACAGCTTGGCTCTTAATACCTTCAGTGCCTTATCCCTGTTTTTCAGCTGTGATTTCTCATCCTGACACGAAATAACTATGCCTGTGGGAATATGAGTAAGCCTTACGGCCGAATCGGTGGTATTGACACACTGTCCGCCGTTGCCGGATGCTCTGAACACATCGAATTTACAGTCGTTCAGATCAAGCTGCACATCCACCTCATCCGCTTCGGGCATGATCGCGACCGTCGCGGTCGATGTATGTATCCTGCCGCCCGACTCGGTAACGGGAATACGCTGGACTCTGTGAACGCCGCTTTCGTATTTGAGACGCGAATAAGCGCCGTTGCCGTTCACCATGAAAACAACTTCCTTAAATCCACCGAGTCCGTTCTCATTAAGGCTCACCATTTCAACATGCCATCTCATGGCATCGGCGTATTTGCAGTACATGCGGTACAGTTCCGCCGCAAACAGCGCGGCCTCATCACCGCCTGCGCCGCCTCTGATCTCAACGATCACATTCTTGTCATCATTGGGATCTTTCGGAAGGAGCAGGATCTTAAGCTCTCCTTCGATCCTCTCGATATCGGCCCTTGCGTCGGAAAGCTCGCTTTTGAGCATCTCGCGCATTTCGGGGTCATTTTCGCTTTCAAGCAGTTCGAGGCTCTCCTCAACCGTCTGCTTGTGTTTCTTATATTCTCCGTATTTTTCAACGATCTCTGCAAGATCGCTCTGTTCCTTCATAAGCTTTTTGAAACGGTTCTGATCGTTCGTGACCCCCGGTTCCGCCAGCTCATTCTGTATCTCTTCAAAACGTCTTACCAGATCTTCAAGTTTATCAAACATATCATTCTCATCCTTTCCTGTCATGTTTTCTTAAAAACCGCAGCCAAAGAGCATTCGGCGATCGCGGTTTCACACGCAGAAAACACCTCATCAGGTGTTTCCCCCTAAATGAGAATGAGCGCTACAGATCGTTATACCACGAGGCACGCACCACGCGGTCCAAACCTGCAAGATCCTTTAAAACCTCTATATTCCGGTATCCCGCCTCATTAAGCAGTTCAGATACCGCCTTTCCCTGTGTATCTCCTATTTCCATCATTATCGATCCACCGTCCTTCAAATGCGCCTTCGCGCCCGAAACGATGCTTCTGTAATGCTTTAACCCGTCCTCTCCTCCGTCAAGAGCGATCATCGGCTCGTACCGGTTGATCTCCGGATTCAGTCCCGCGATCACCCCGGTCTCAATATAGGGCGGGTTAGCAGTTATCAGATCAAATACTTCATTTACATCTATATTTTCAAACATATCCGACTGCCTCAGCTCAACGGATACACCGTTAGCCGCAGCATTCCTTCCGGCAATCTCAAGAGCCTCCTCGGAAATATCGGTACCGAGGGCCTCAATGCGGCCATGAGCGGCCAGCTTTACCACGGAGATCACAACG
>JAILIQ010000192.1 GCA_024695205.1 Lachnospiraceae bacterium | reverse complement strand
AAAACACCAATTTTTTCGAATACTTCAAGTCCTACAATCATACGGACATTACGGATTATAACAATATGATGGACCGGGTTACGTCGGAATCCGGAACCATGAGGATGCTCAATTCAAAAGGAGAGGAATGTGTTTTATCGTTTACTCCCCTGAAATCGATGAATACATGGTTCCTTCTGGCGTATATACCGTCAGGCGAACTCGCGGCCAATACCGCAGTCGACTGGCTGCTGCTGGGCATGGTGACGCTTGGTCTGCTGATACTGCTTGTTTTCAATTTCCTGATACTCATGTTCTACAACAGGAAGCTTTCAGAGGCTGCAGAGGCCGCCAATCAGGCCAATGACGCCAAATCATACTTTCTGTCGACCATGTCCCATGATATCCGTACGCCTATGAATGCAATCCCGGGACTTAATGAGATGGTGCTGCGCGACAGCCGCGATGAGGAGATCGTGGCATATTCCGAAAGCATCAGGACAGCAGGTAAGACACTTCTCGGACTGATCAACGATATCCTTGATTTTTCCAAGATCGAGGCCGGCAAAATGGACATCATCAATGTCGACTACAGCTTCGTTTCCATGCTGAACGACCTGGTAAACATGGTACAGGGAAAAGCGGAAGCCAAGGGGCTTGCGCTTAATCTGGACGTCGACAGGAATATTCCGGTGATACTGCACGGTGATGAGATCCGTATTAAGCAGATCATCACAAATATACTTTCGAATGCGGTTAAATACACAAAAGAAGGTTCCATAACCTTCAAGGCCGGATTTGAAAAAACAGAAGATCCCGATTCGATCAGGCTGCTGATAAGCGTCAGCGATACGGGCATAGGCATCAAGCCTGAAGACCTGAAACGCCTGTTTACCGCTTTTGAGCGTATTGAAGAGAAACGAAACAGGAATATAGAGGGAACCGGGCTTGGAATGAGCATCGCGCAGAGTTTTCTGGCCATGATGGGAAGCCACATGGAGGTGGAAAGCGAGTACGGAAAGGGTTCAACGTTCTCATTTATACTCGTTCAGGGTGTTAAGCGCTGGAATCCGATAGGCAATTACGAAGAGACTTTCAGGCGCTCGGTTTCCGAAAGGCAGAAGTACCGTGAGAGATTTACCGCACCTTACGCCAGACTGCTGGTCGTTGATGATACTCCGGTCAATCTTTCCGTTTTCCAGAGTTTGCTTAAACGTACGAAAGTGCAGATAGACACGGCCGGCAGCGGAGATGACGGCATCGTTCTATTCAAGCAGAAGCACTATGATGTTATTTTCCTTGACCATATGATGCCGGACAAGGACGGTATCGAGACTCTTAAAGAAATGAAGGGTATCACAGATACTCCGAATACAGAGACGCCTGTGGTATGTCTTACCGCCAATGCCATCTCGGGTATGCGCGAAATGTACATCAATGCGGGTTTCGACGATTATATCACCAAGCCTATCGATCCCGACAGGCTTGAGACCATGCTGCTTCAGTATATCCCGAAGGGCAAGATCGCTCCGGCGTCGGATGATGACGAGGATGATGATTATTTTATCCCGGACTTCATTTTCAAGCTTGAGGCACTCGATGTGAACTCGGGTCTGATACACTGCGGAAGCCGCGAATCCTATATGGTCACGCTGAAAATGTATCTTGACGCAGCGCCCAAGAATGTGGATGACATAGAAAGATACTGGAACGTTAGAGACCTGAAGAATACAACGATCAAGGTCCATGCGCTGAAGAGTACCTCGCGTGTGATCGGAGCATTAAAGCTCGGGGACTTCGCCGCACGTCTTGAAAAGGTCGGGGAATCCGGCGATACGGAAACTCTTGAAAGAGAACTCGGGGATCTTTTGAACCAGTACAGGGAACTGATCAGGGAGCTTGAACCGCTCAATGAGATAAAGGATGACGAGAGCGGCGATGACAGGCCCCTTATCACGGAACAGTATATGAAAGAGGCTTATGCCGCTCTTGCGGAGTTTTGTGCCTCATTTGATTATGACAGTGTGGTCAATATCGTGGAATCTCTTGATGCATACAGATTTCCCGAGGAAGAGGCCACCAGATTTGACGCCGTTAAAAAGGCTGTCGACAATTTTGATTACGACCTGATACCGGGAATTCTATCGGGGGGAGAAGGATAATGGCTTGCAAGATTCTTTTGGTCAGCCGCGGCAGCGGTTTCATGACAGATGCGCTTAAATCAAATCTGAAAAAGACAGGATTTGTGATCGTTCAGGCTGAGCCGGATGTCAAGAGCATGGAAGCGGGTAAGGATGATGTTGACCTGATACTGCTCCTGGCCGGAGATTATGTATATGATTCGGCGGAAGCGCTTGTGTACATCATGGATATCAGCAGGGATGAGGAGCGTCCCGTCTGTCTGATCGGATATGATGATGAGATCGGAGAGATAAAAAAATATATACCGGAGACCTATATAAAAAAGGAGTTCAAGCGTCCCTTCGATGCGAAATACATGGCGGAAGGCCTGAAGATCCTGGCAGTGGCGGCAGAGGAAAAGCGCATGGGAAAGCACATCCTTCTGGTCGATGACGATACTACGTTCTTGAAGATGCTTCAGGGCTGGCTCTCTGAAAAGTACAGGATCACAGCGGTCAAATCAGGTATCCAGGCCATTACCTATATGGCCAATCACCGTCCCGATCTGATCCTTCTGGACTATGATATGCCTATCACTCCGGGCCCGCAGGTTATGGAAATGATAAGGAGTGAGTTCAATTACCGGGATATACCGATCATTTTCCTTACCGGTAAATCAGACCGTGAGAGTATAATGAACGTTATGCGGTTAAAACCGCAGGGATATCTTTTAAAGACCATGCCTCGTGATGAGATCGTAGAGGCGATAGATGAGTATTTTGCGGCTCACAGATGGGACGGAATGTGAGCTTAGAACAGACAGTATCCTTAAGGGATACGGAACGGAGGCAGCATGAAAAGCAGAATATCCGGAATGATCAAAAAGATTACGACAGCGGTACTTGTCATTGCACTGGTAACGGGTACGGCCGGGTGCAAAAAAGAAGAAGCGGACAATACGGAATTCAAGCCCGGACTGCCCACGGAAACAACGTGTTCGATCAGGGTTGCGGGCAATTATTCGAATTTCGAATCGCTTGAGAGTGAGTTTGAACGTTTTTATGAATATTATCCCAATGCGAGTCTTAATTATGTATATCTGGATGATTACGATCACACCATCGCAAGTGCCTTGATGAGCGATGAAGCGCCGGATATCTATGTTACCGCTTCATGGATGCTCGATGATGAGAAAATGGCTCCGGTGCTTGAAAATGCCGAGGTCCTTTCGGATCCGGCCCTTAATATCGATCTTGAGTGTATACGAAAAGGAGCACGCTGGACCCTGGCAAACGGTGACGTGATCATGTTCCCCATTTTTACAAGATCCTACGGAATGCTTGTGAACATGGATATTTTTGAAAAGAACGCCCTTGCGATCCCCGAAAACTACCCGGGTCTGGTCGAAGCATGTAAAAAGCTTAAGGCAGCAGGATATGAAAATCCTGTTATGGGAGCGAACGGTAAAACTACATCAAGCCTGTATTATGCCTTCTCTTTCCCTTTGTTCTGTGCCAATGTCATAAGTCATCCGGAATCGGTCGCATCCCTTAATGCCATGGACAGTTCAGCGGGAGAAATGATGCGTCCGGCGCTTGAGAAGCTGAAGGAATTTCTGGATCTGGGGTATATCGATCCGGCCAAATGCGCCGAAGAGATGCAGGATGATTATAACGCCGTGATCATGCGTTTTTTCGAGGGAGATGTACCGATGATGCTTGGAAGCGGCGATATGGTTTCGGGTACGTTGAAGCGTGAGAGCAAATCAGAAGCGTTTTTGGCAAATAAGTTCAGATACAAATTCTATGTGGTACCGATAGAGGATGACGGAGGTTATTTCCTTGACGCGGTGAACCTGTTCTTCAGCGTCAACAAGAACAGCAAAAACCTTGATATGACCAATGAATTTATAAGATTTCTGACAAGAGAGAAAGAACTCGGTAATATGGCCGCGATAAGCGTTTTATAACTCCGACCGACGATTTCTCGCTTAATGAAGTATATTCGTCTCTTGAAGGATTTCCGGAGGAAAAGGCCTTCAGTTATCAGGAGACCGGACTCACTGATGCCGTCAACAAGGAATTCCGCGCAGCGGCATACAAGGTCGGGAACGGAATAATGACTGTAGACGAGGCTGTCAGAGGGTACGGCAGCTTGTGGGATTAAGCGGCTGGCTGCCCACGGAAAGGATACCGAATGGAAGAGCGCGTAGTGGTTGTAGATGATGATGCGATCATATTGAGGAATGCGAACACGGTCCTTGCGGAAGCCGGCTTTAGGGTCACATGTCTGAAAAGCGGAAGGCTTTTGCTGGATTATGCCGTGAAGAATACGATCGACATGCTGCTTCTGGATATTAAAATGCCTGAACTTGACGGTTTTGAGACTATGAAGCTTCTCCGCAAATGGGAGAGGGAAAACGGAAAGCGCGAAACACCCGTCATTTTCTTTACTGCGAATGATGACTGCGCATCCGAGACTGCGGGTCTGTCGCTCGGAGCCATGGACTTTATAAGAAAACCCTTTGTTGCTGAGGTCCTTACACTGCGTGTAAGACATCTGCTGGATCTTATCAGGCTTCAGCGCGATCTGCACGCCGAGGTCTAACGCAAGACCAGAGAGGTGGAAGGATTATCGCTTCATGTCGTGCATACGCTCGCTGACGCGATCGATGCAAAGGATGCCTATACAAAAGGACACTCGGGAAGAGTTGCCGATTATTCCAGGGAAATAGCGAAAAGATACGGATATTCCTCCGACAGGCAGGAAGAGATCTATATGATGGGTCTGTTGCACGCTGTCGGAAAGATCGGAGAACCGGATGCGGTGATCAATAAACCGGGACGGCCTACCGATGAAGAGTTTGAGAAGATAAAGACACATCCCGGAAGAGGCGCAAGGATACTTCAGAACATTGAGGAAATGCCCAAGCTCGCCACCGGCGCAAGATGGCACCATGAACGCTTCGACGGCAGAGGTTATCCCGACGGGCTTGTGGGTGAGGCGATCCCCGAAGAAGCAAGGATCATTGCGGTTGCGGATGCGTACGATGCGATGACCAGCAACAGAAGCTACAGAGGCGTCATCCCGCAGGATGTGGTTAAGGCTGAACTGGAAAAAGGCTCCGGCACCCAGTTCGATCCGCGCTTTGCGGCAATAATGCTTGAGATAATAAAAGAGGACGTTGACTACAAACTGCACGAGTAGCAGGATAACCTGCAAACGGGTGCTTTTCCGGAGCGGATATATATTCGCGAGTAACTGTTTGCGGGTTTTTCTTTTATTTGAGAATGATCATCCGGGAGATTGTCTGTAAATCAGTTATAGGAGGCCGACTGTCCGAAAACCTTTCCGAACCGGCGCATACGGCGTGATTCGGTGAAATTACCTCAAAAAACATGAGCTCTGCTCGGTTTTTGAGGAATTTTACCGAAGACAGCCTCCTGTGCGGCTGGGTTTCGGACAATTTTCCGGTCTATACGGCATCGGAACAGCATACGGAAGGAGAAAAGGTGAAAAACAGGAAAAAGGAGAAAGAAAAGCTTTCATTTGCCGCAACGATGAAGAATTCATGGTTTGCCATGAAGCTTGCGGCTGAAATCTGCCCGAGTATCATCGTACACACCTTCATAATGTGGCTTATAGGCCAGAGCGAGTGGGTATTCTTTGACGGTGTGTTCATGAAGGTCATCGTAAATGCTCTGTCCGAAGGCAGGGAATTTAAGAGCATCTTAAGTTTTATACTTATATGCGGCGCAGTCTTCTGTGTTCTTGCGATCTATACTGGATATGTTGATAATGTTGTTTTCCCGTTAAAGACCAACAGGCTTTACGGGGGGATATACAGGAAGCTTTACGCCAAGGCTAAAAATGTGGAGCTTTCATGCTATGAGGATCCTGATTTCTATAACCGCTATACCATGGCAATGGACGGGGCGGATGAGAAGATCACTGCCATAATCAGAGGGATGATAGGAGCAGTCATCGGTGCCGCTGCTTCCGTATCTGTATTTTACATGATGTATGAGATCGACCATTATGCGATGCTCTTTATCATTTCGCCGCTGATCGGCAATTTTATTTTCGGAAATCTTAAGAATAAATACGATTACAAGAGATATATGGAACAGGCACCCAATGAAAAGGTGCTTAATTACGTGAGCCGTATGATGTATCTTCCCGACGGGGCCAAGGAGATAAGGCTTTCAAATGTATTCTCGCTTATGAGAAAACAGTACGGGGAGGCTACGGTAAACAACGTAAAGGTTGCGGATAAATATGCGTTCCGAAACGCACATATGAACTTCTGGCGGATCACTTTTACCTTTACGGTCATCTTTGAGGGCGTAATGCTTTATGCGATCTACAGAAACAGGGTTACCGGAAGCATTTCCCTTGCCGATCTGACCATCATGACGAGTCTGATGGTCGCCATGACATGGATACTCATAAGAGTTTTTGAAAATGTCATGGAAGTCCTTAAAAACGGCATGTTCATAAATAATCTCAAAGGTTTTCTCGAGTACGAAGAAAAGATCCCTGAGGATTTTGACGGGGAAATACCGGATCCGGAGTTTAAGAGCCTCGAATTTAAGAATGTCTCATTTTCATACAAAGACAAGGAGATCATCCACAGCCTCTCATTCAGGATAAATAAGGGTGAGACCGCTGCACTGGTGGGGCATAACGGTGCGGGGAAAACCACAATTATCAAGCTTATGTTAAGGCTTTACGATCCTGATTCCGGAGAGATACTTTATAACGGAAAGAACATAAAGACCTACAATCTTAAGGCTTACAGGGATATCTTTGCCACAACCTTCCAGGATTTCAGGCTCTTTGGAATGACAGTCGGAGAAAATGTCCTCATGGGAAGACATTATGAAAATGAGGAGGAGCTTGTAAGAGAGGCACTGAAAAAGGCCGATGTACTTGAGCGGATCGAGAAGCTCGATCACGGCATCGATTCCGTGATGACAAAGGAATTCGATGAGAACGGCTGTGTCCTTTCGGGTGGCGAGAGCCAGAAGGTGGCTGTTGCAAGGACCTTCATAAAGGATGCTCCGATGAAGATATTTGACGAGCCCTCAAGCGCGCTCGATCCGATAGCCGAGTATGAGCTTTTTAACAGCATTATCGGCGAAGGACATGATCATACGATGCTCTTTATCTCTCACAGGCTTTCATCGGTAAAGAACTGTGACAAGGTCTTTATGCTTGAGAAGGGGACCCTGATCGAAGAGGGGACCCACAAGGAGCTTATGGAGCAGAACCGCAGCTATGCGGCGATGTATAAAAAACAGGCAATGAATTACCTCGCTCTGGAGAACGAAGAGGAGGTGATCGCATGATGAAGTATATTCCCAAAGAAGAAAGAGAAAAGACAAAACAGTCCGTAAAGACGGTATTTTCCAACAACTTCTACATGCTTAGGCTTATCTTCACCGCCTCGCCTTCCTTCGTATTGTTTCAGGCAGCAGATGCGGTAAGAGGGCAGGTATCCATCTTCTTCGAACATACAGTGCTTATAGGCTATGTTCTTGAAGCGGCAGAATTCGGTTATCCCTTTAAGCGCGTTGCAGGGATAATCCTGCTTCTGGCGGGTCTGATCACGGTCGGGATGCTGTTTACCGTTTATCAGAGTGACTATGTGGCACCGAAGGAAAGACCCAAGGTCCGCGAGAAGATCAAGATGAAGCTCTATGAAAAGGCAAGGGATATGGATCTTGAGTGCTATGACGATCCGGAATTCTATAACAGCCAGGTGCTTGCCATTTCACAGATCGACAATCAGATCGAAAGAGTCATCAAGTTCGTTATAGATACGCTTAGCGGTCTTTCGGCTTTTATAACGACAGCGATATATTTCCTTTACAAGGATAAGACAGCCATCCTGTTCGCGCTGGGGGCCTTTGTGCTGTCAATGATCTTTGAGCAGCTTTACAACAAGCAGAACTATCTTGCAAGGGTAGAGAGCATACCGGCATCAAGAAAAAGAGATTATGTAAAGAGGATCTATTACCTGAACGATTATGCCAAGGAAATAAGGTTAAATCCCAATGTCTCCGATGTCCTGATCGAGCGCTTTGAGAACGCCAATGATGAAGTCTACGCGATAGAAAAGAAATATGCCCTGAAGAAATGGTTCTTCGGATTTATGAGGCGATATGTCTGCAACAGCTTTTTTGCGGATGTTCTGTTCATAGGCTATCTTGTTTACCAGGCGGCGGTTCTCAAAAGCATTTCCTTCAGCACCGTGGCGATCCTTTACGGCTCCTTCGGAAGGCTTAAGAACAGTATGAGAGTATTTTCGGAGACTTATCCCTTCGCCTGCGAGACGAGCCTGTATGTCAATAAGATCAGGGAGTTCTTAAACTACAAGCCTAAGATCGTGTCGAATGAAAATCTCGTTCCCGCAAACAATGCAAAAGAGATCGAGCTTGACAAAGTGTCCTTTGCCTACGGAAAGACCGGGGATATGCTGATAAAGGACATGGATCTTCATATCAGGCCGGGTGAGAAGATCGCGCTCGTAGGCTATAACGGGGCGGGTAAAACGACGCTTGTGAAGCTTCTTATGAGGCTTTACGATACCAAAGGAGGAGTGATAAGGGCTGACGGCAGGGATATTAAAGAGTACGACCCTAAGAAGTACCGCGAGACCATCGGGACGGTATTCCAGGATTTCCAGATATTTGCGGGAACCGTAAGAGAGAATGTGGTGCTGGATGTGGCAGACGGGATCGATGATGCCGGCATCAGAAAAGCCCTTGAACAAAGCGGGCTTGCCGAACGCATCGACAGGTTTGAAAAAGGCCTTGATACGGATCTTACCACGGAATTTTCCGAGGAGGGCGTAAATCTTTCGGGCGGTGAAAGCCAGAAGCTTGCTATATCGAGAGTGTTCTACAAGGATACCGGGCTTATGATACTTGACGAGCCGTCGAGCGCCCTTGATCCCATAGCGGAATATCAGCTCAATCACGCGATGCTTGAGGCAACAGGGGATAAGACTGTTATTTTCATTTCCCACAGATTATCGACCACAAGGATCGCAGACAGGATCATAATGCTTGAAAAAGGAAGCATAGTTGAACAGGGAACCCATGAGGAACTGCTTGCCATGAACGGCAAATACGCCCGGATGTGGAAGGTACAGGCCGGAGCGTATATCGCGGTCTGATGCCAAAATTACGGCTGAAGGCAAGGAGTATGGGAAGGTCGGCGTTTATCGCCGGGGAGAGTGGTCAATGAAATCTATTTTGATAAAGGATACAACAAAAGAAGAACGCGAACAGATCATTCGCGAATCGATGGACTGCGGAGGCGGCTGCGAGAACTGCTCGTCATGCTGGCTTGGCGGAGGGTCTCCGTGGGATATTTACCAGGACTATATTGACGGCAGGCGCGAGATCCGGGAGATAAATGCCGAATATATGGAACAGTACCGTCAGGGCAGAAACATTATCTGATGAAAATACGATCAGGATCGGGGATAGATACAGATGCGGACAAAATACAGAAGAACTTTATTGGCATGCTATCTTGGCTTTGTTACACAGGCTGTCTGTGCCAACTTTATTCCGTTGTTATTCATGGTCTTTCACAAGACCTATGAGATATCTTTCGGAAGCCTCGCCCTTATTTCGACGACATTCTTTTTTACACAGCTGATCGTTGACTTTATCTGCGTTAAGGCGGTGGATAAGATAGGCTACAGGCCCTGTATTGTGGCGGCCGAGATAACCAGCGGACTGGGGCTTGCCGCTCTGGCTGTACTGCCGGATATCATGCCTTCTCCGTTTACGGGTATCATCATATGCGTTATCATTTACGGAATAGGAAGCGGTCTGACGGAAGTGCTGGCAAGTCCGATCATCGAAGCCTGCCCGTTTGAAAATAAAGAATCAATGATGAGCCTGCTGCATTCGTTTTATTGCTGGCGTGTTGTCGGAGTCATCCTGATCTCGACCCTTTTCTTTACATGCTTTGGACTCGAAAACTGGAAAATCCTTGCGATACTCTGGTCTTTGATCCCTTTTTACAACATTTACAACTTTGCCACCTGTCCCATCGAGAACCTCATCAAGGATGGGGAAGGCATGACAATGGGGCAGTTGCTCAGATCAAAGCTTTTCTGGGTATTTATCGTGCTCATGGTATGTGCGGGTTCTTCGGAAATAGCAATGGCTCAGTGGGCCTCGGCATTTGCCGAATCGGCGCTGCATGTATCCAAAACGGCGGGCGATCTGGCAGGTCCGTGCGGCTTTGCGGTCTGTATGGGTATCAGCAGGATCCTTTACGGTAAATTCGGTGAGAAGGTCGACCTGTCTGTATTCATGATCGCATCGGGCATACTCTGTTTATGCTGTTATCTCGTGGCGGCATTGACAAAAATTCCCGTTCTGGGACTTATAGGATGCGCTGTCTGTGGATTTTCGGTCGGTATCATGTGGCCCGGGTCGATCAGCATTTCATCAAAGGTGATCCCAAGGGGCGGTACCGCCATGTTTGCGCTTCTTGCGCTTGCGGGGGATCTGGGCGGTTCAGCGGGACCTGCGATCATCGGAAATGCATCCCAGCTTGCGGGAGATAACCTGCAGACAGGCGTTCTTGCGGGTATCGGATTCCCTATCGTCCTTGTGATATGTGTATTGCTTGTAAGAAATAATGAGAGGCTGTCGCAGAGAAAGTAGGGCGGTCCCGAAATCAGCCGCGTAAATATTCTATCACTTCATCAAGGCTTGCGATCACTGCTTCGGACAGTTTTTTCATCTCATCATCCGCAGCAAGAAGATCGGGAACCATGATGGGCCTAAGGCCGCCGTTGTAAGCCGCTCTTATCCCGTTAAACGAATCTTCCACAGCATATGCCCGGTCCGGGCGGATTCCTGCTTTTTCACAGGCAAGCAGGAAGATATCCGGCTCCGGCTTGCTCTTTTGTACCATGTCACCGGTGATCACTTCGTCAAAATAGTCCAGTATTCCGGCATCCTTTAACTGATTTATGACAGTCTGTTTTTTTGTGGATGAGGCAAGGGCTATTTTTTTGCCGTTATTCTTTAAGAAATCAAGTATCTCAAAAACCCCGCTCTTCATCGGAAGCCTGCCGCCGTCATATTTTTCGTGATACATGCGGGATGCTTCTCTTGCATATTCATCATACGGAAAATCTTCACCGTATGCATCCAGCATGATCTGACGGGTTTTGGCCGCATTGGTTCCGGTACAGGCAAGATACGGCTTTTCCAGATCCTTTATCCCGTATTTGCCGGCCAGTTCAAGCCAGCATTGCATCGTGGCACGTTCCGAGTCAAAAATGACCCCGTCCATATCGAAAACAACCGCATCAAAGTCCTTCATGATCATCCTCCGGGCATGCATTTATGATAATCCCATGCATTACTGCCGTTAATCCTATATTTCTATTACCGTATATGTATTACGAACCTTTTTAGATTCGTAAAGTGCCTTATCCGCAGTTCCTATCAGGTTATTTACAAGCTCGGTTCCGAAAGCACCGCCAAAACTCATGGTTATCAGAACATCGGGGTTATTCGAAAGAGTGATCTTTTTTACCGCCGACTTAAGATCCGACAGCTTCTTTTCCAGGTTTTCTTTGGTAATGTCAAAAAATACCATCATAAACTCATCGCCGCCATAGCGTAGGACCACGTCTTTTTTACGAACGGATTTTTCAAGGATCTCTGCGACTTTTTGGATCGCTTCATCGCCGCCCTGATGACCGGCTGTATCGTTGACTGTCTTAAACAGATCGATATCAGCCATGACAACTGCGTTGCAGGGCTCAAAGATAAGCTTGTCATCAAGGAACTTCCTGTTTCTGATCCTTGAAAGAGAATCAACATATACCTTGGTCTCATATTCGGAGATCATCTTCTGCTGTTCAAGATTCTGGAGCTTGGCGTCAGTGGTATCCATACATCCGTAAACGATGTGTGCTATGCTTCCGTCTTCTTTCCTGTCACCGGCCAAAAAGATCCCATTAAACCACCTGTGCGCACTTTCACTGTAGAATTCCTGACTTGTCGATCCGTGTTTTTAGATCGCGGCAATGATCTTATCCCTTATTCAGCCAGTTATATAAACTTTTGCGGAAGCTTCCTGCCACGGATGCATCGACATTATTTTTTAGAAATCTGATGGCGTCCGGATCTTTCGGTACCTTCTCCACATATTCATTGGTGCTGATCATGCGATAGCTCATATCTTTGGCATCGATATACAAAGAGAAATTAAAGACTTTACCGATAGATTCGATGATCTTTAAATACTCTTCACGCTCCAGCTGTGCGGTAATATCGCGATAACAGCCCATATAGATTTCCAGGGAGCCGTCATCGGGGCGTCTGATAAATCTTCCTGCTCCGGTGACCCATATGATGCTTCCGTCTTTCTTCTGCATACGATAGGTGGCATGAGTTATGTCCGGCAGCTCACGATGGATCCTGACAGAATCCCAGAAGAGCTTAACAATACCATCCCGTTCTTCAGGAACAAGAGTCTTCACCCAGCTTTCAAACTCATCGGGAAGATCCTCAAGTCCTTCGTAGCCCAGCATCTGTCTTGTTTCATCATTAAATTCAAATCCAAGCAGGTTCTCATCCCGGTCAAAGGTACAGAAATACATACCGGCCTTCAATCCCTTGGCGAACATATCTTCCCTGAACCTGGCAATACGGTACTTGTTGTTTGCTTCGTCGATCCTGCGGTTGCACTCGGTCAGAAGCGCACGCTGTTCCTCCGGGTAAGCCAATAAATCAAATAAGGGGACCAGATCGTTAACTTCAATACTTGCTTCGGCAGCAAACTGCCCTACTCCGTTGTCAATGCTGGCCGCTTTTGCATTTTTATCCATCAGAGCCTCCTAAAAGCAGTTTTTATTTGTTTCTGACATTATACTACTTATGCGGGGCCAGATAAAGAAAATTCTTTGAGGAAATGCATATATTATCGATGTTTAAATGTATAAATAAAGAGAATTTACGCTCCGAGCAGAAGCGAGATTTTGCTTTTTATCAGATCAAACGCAACATCGTTCATTCCGCTGTTGATAACTATGTCGGCAAGCGCTTTTGTCGGTTCGACATAGATATAGTGCATGGGTTTTACGGTTGTAAGATACTGTTTTGCTATACCTTCCACATCACGCCCGCGCTCCTTCACATCACGGATCACGCGTCGCAGGATCCTTTCATCGGCGTCGGCTTCAACGAATATCTTAATGTCCAGCAGCTTTCTTAAATCTTCATTTTGAAGGACAAGGATCCCTTCGACGATGATAACCTTTGAAGGCTTTACCGTAACGGTCTCGTCCGAGCGGTTGTACAGGGCAAAGTCGTAAACGGGGCATTCGATCGCATTGCCTGCTTTCAGTTCCGCCAGATGCCAAACCAGCAGATCGGTGTCGAACGCGTCGGGATGGTCATAGTTGAAACCCTTGCGCTCCTCTAATGTGACATCATCCCTGCGCTTATAGTAGTTATCATAATAGATCACGGAAACATTGTCTTTAAACTCGTCTTTTATACGGTTGGTAAAGGTGGATTTTCCGGAACCTGTACCACCGGCGATGCCTATTATCACAGTATTCATCATATTTACCCGGCCTTTCAGGAATCATTCGTTGATATGTTTCAGGATGTTTCACAAAGCTCATTTTTATTATAAATTAGCATCATGACGGTTTCAATCTTTTTTATTTATCCGGGGTGTAACAATCAGACACAGAATGAGCCGTTGACCCCGTCCCCATAGTGCAGAATGAGCCGTTGACCCCGTCCCCATTGCTCATGGGTTGATAATAGTATCTTGCTCAGGTATAATGAAATGTGTCCCAAAAAGCAGAATGATTGAAAGAAACCGATTTTTATGATAAAATAGAAATGATATTAAGATATGTTTGCCGGAAGGCGGTAAGAATTTGATGGAGGAGAGTGTATCATGTTCATCTGTGATCACAAAAATCTGGTCCTGTGTTTTAATGATCTTAAGAAAATGACGAATAAAGATCTGCCGCAATACGGAGAATACTGTCTTCTTGAACTGAAGGACGGTAGTCTTACGGCAGGTGACTGGCATCCGTCCGGCAACGGGAAAACAAAAGCGGGGAAATTTATCAGGGGAACGGCGGATACTGTTTCTTCGGAAGAAGTTGCAAGATGGCAGTCGCTGGACCGATATAATCTCTCAAACTGCCTAGAGGAGGAGAATATCCGGTATATCAATATGGGACTTCCCCGGGAAGGCGGCTATAAGGTCGAGATCAATAATTTCAAGTCATTGAAAGACAGGAAATTTCCGAAAAGTGAGCAGTTCTGTCTTCTGATCTTAAAGAACGGAAATGTGGCTGCGGGAAGATGGGATCAGTGGAAGAAGAATAAGGACGGAACCTTTATTTATGCTCCTGCATTAGCCAGCTACAGCATGGATGAAGTATGGGCGTGGACTCCACTGAGTCCGGATGTCTTTTCTATCAGGGAAGAAGAGTCGGAAAATGAAGAAAAACGTGAAAAAAAGCTGAACAGGAATCCGTCGACCGATCCGGTAAAATTCAAGTACGGAACTGATATCGGTGTATATTATGAGAAAGCGCTGGAGAAGCTGCGTGCGGAATATCCGTGGGCAACGCTTGTACAGATGAAAAAAAAGCAGGAATGGAAGATCGTGCCGTGCCACGGAAAATATGTTTTCGGGCAGGTTAACGAGTCGTATCCCGGCAAGAGTTATGTAACGGAATGTGAGAATGTCTCTACTGCCGATGAATTCATTGATTTCCTTTGCGAGTATGCCAAAGAATCGGTTGTAAACTCCAATCCAGAAGTGAAATTCACATACGGGCTGGATATAAACGTATACATCGATAAAGCATATGAAAATGTTAAAAAGGACTATCGCTGGCTTAACAGGGAAATACTTAAAAAATGTACGAAATATGCAATAAAGCAGGTTGACGGAGAATGGGAATTTGTAAGTAAATGGAACAGTAAAGATCATTACCGGGTGTATGATACTCCGAGTGCAGACCGTTTTCTTGAAAATCTGGAATACGAATATCAGAGCGCAGCGCTTCGGGCCAATCCGGTCGTGAAGGTTTATGCCGTAAAATTCGGCAGTATCGACCTCAACGGATGGTGGCTGGAAAGATATGAATTTTCAAAACTGAAGACAGGCGATTACAAAGTATCTGTTCAGGCCGGAGACCGGGTTACGGGCGGTGGCAGAGACTTCTTCATTACACCCTACTGTTTTGAAGCAAAAACCTATGAAGAGTTCCTCGACCGGTATCTTGAGATCGTTCCGGGTCATTCTTTCGGACTGTATAAAGAAGACCTTATTCATGATGCAAAATTAAGAGAATTCCTCGGTTATTGAGTGTGGGAGAAAAAGGATATATGAAAAGACATAATAAACGGAAAAGAGCGCTGATAGTATTTATTGCTTCGCTTTTGCTCATTCTGATCGTTTTTGCATGCAGTCTGTTAAGAGTGCACATGTACAACAATACCATTCATTATGATACCTTTTCGGGCGAACGGCTTTTTTCGGAAGCGTCCGAAACAGAGGAAGGGTGCTCGGTAAGGGCTATCCCGAGAAGCAGTACGTGGAGCAAGGCTTTTGATTTTAACAATGAAGGGATCACAGAGCATAATTATCAGGCCTATACGTTTGATTTTCCCGTAAGGAACAATACTGCGGACGAGATCTATGACTTCAAGTTCAGGCTGTTATTTGACAAGGAAGTATTTCTGCTGTCGGCCTGGAACGGAGCACTCGAACTGCATCAGAATGTCAAGGGAGACGAATATGTAGCGGTGGTGCCGGACCTTCGTGAGTTTTTCGCGGGACATTATCGTTTTGACACCGTTACATTTGACGGAGAGACCCTGATACGCATGAATGCGGGAGATTATCTGAATTATATTCCCGCTTCGTCCGAAAATGCCATGGAGGTTCCGCTTG
>JAILIQ010000183.1 GCA_024695205.1 Lachnospiraceae bacterium | reverse complement strand
ATTATATCAAGGATCCTTCTGATAAAAAGGAACGTCGGGCGGTAGCCGCAAAGCTTTACCTGTCTGTGTTTTTTACGGGGGTGGCCGCGCTTCTTGCGTCTTACTCACAAAACCCGGCTGTAAAGAACGGATCGATCCGTTTAGCAACGATCCTTGTTTCACCGTTTATGTATATCGGCTTTGTATGGGGATTCTTTATCACAGGCTTCTGGGTCAGGCCTCCCAAACAAAGCAGATACCTTTACGATCTGCCTGACAAACCAAACTACATTCTTTTTACCGTCGGCGTGATCCTGATCCTGATAAACACTTTTGTGCTGGGACCGGGTATTCATCTTAACTGATGGTGCGCAGTCAAAAAAGGAGGGCTTATGAAAAAAGCAGCAAAAGGGATCCTCAGGATCTTACTGGTCATTTTATTCGTTATTCTGATCGGCGCAGGGATAATATTCTGCCTGCGGATGTATCATGACAGAAAATACGGCAATGCCGTATCTCTGACGGACGCGGATGTCACCGATATCAGCCAGTATCCGACCGAATTGGAAGGGATCGATGTAGAATATGTAGATCACGGTGCATTCCAGGGATTTCATTTAAGGCCTGACAACAAATTATACAGGGGCGTTGTAGTCTTCTACGGCGGTTCCGATGGCAGCCCGTTTTTTGAAGTGGCACAGTCCTATGCGGAAAAAGGATATGAAACATTGTCCGTCTTCCTGTTTGGCATGAAAAACCAGCCCAAAGAGCTTACCGGGGTACCGCTTGAGCAGTTCGCAGATGTTCTTGATTATATCGATAGCAGCATTGAGGATCACGATCCCATAACCGTTATGGGCGTTTCAAAGGGAGCAGAGTATGTCCTGAACATCGCAGCAAAATATGACGAGATATCCAATGTTATCCTTATGGCGCCGGTTGCCTATACATTTTCAGGCTTAAATTCCTCGGCCGTGAGCTCCGCTTCCTCCTGGACATGGGAAGGTGAGGAGATCCCGTACATCGATATACAAAAGGCACCGTTCTCATCCGTATGCAAAGATATGCTCCTTCCGATGATGACAGGTGCGCCTCTTAACTTCAGGGATCTGTATGACGCGGCGCTTAACGCGGACATGGACAGGGATCTCAAGCTGATCCCGGCCGGTCATATCAAAGGAGATATTCTGGTCATTTACGGCGAAGATGACGGCATGATGGATACAAAAAAGATGGCGGATCTTATCCGGGAGCAAAACGCCAATACGAAAATCTGCGGCTATGAAAATGCCGGGCATATGTTCTCCGGAGATGGGATCATGACAGAATTCGGCATGAGAATGAACCTTGGGGGCACTGTGGAAGGCAATGAAAAAGCAATGCTTGCGTGCACCAAGGAAATGGATGATTTTCTCGGGACTCATCACAGCAGGTGAGTCTTTCCGGTATTTCAAGTTTGTTTTTTCGCAAATGTCATAGATTGAATGAATGCTGGTTTCGTACATGATATCTGTCTTTTCTTTGACGCGAAGGGCCATGCAATCCCCACGGCAGCCCGAGGACATATCCGAAAAGTGGTGCTCCGGTCATTTTTATCGCTTCCGGTTTAAGGTTTCAAACATTTTCAGGTACCTCCGTCACAATCAGATTTCGCTCTCTCAGGAAAGCGATCATCCGCTCCTGAAGCCCTTTGTCCTCTGGCAGACCCAGGATCATTTCACCCCTTGCAGTTCCGTTCACATTTCTCGTATCCGCGAGCAGGATATTCACCGGTGTTTTGAACTGCAGGACCATGTTTGCTATGACAGGTTCATAGGAGGAGTTCGTTTGAAAGACAATCCGTATCCGCCGGTCTTCGTGAAGTGATGGCAGCATCTTGTCTCCCGTCTCCCTGTTTCCGATCACAAGCATCCTGCCCGCCTCGGATCTCGGATCTTCAAAGACCTGACTTACCGTTCCGTTTTCCACCAGTTTCCCGTCTTCAATGATCGCCACGCGGTTGCAGATCTCCTGTACTACAGACATCTGATGCGTAATAAGAATGATCGTGATCCCCATTTTCTCATTTATCTCTTTCAAAAGGGAAAGAATGGACGCAGTAGTCTGCGGGTCCAGAGCACTTGTTGCCTCATCACAAAGCAGGAATTTCGGATCATTGGCAAGCGCGCGCGCAATAGCTACCCGCTGCTGCTGCCCCCCCGAAAGCTGCGCGGGATAGCTTTTTGCTTTCTCCGTCAATCCTACGGTTTCGAGAAGCATCATGCCCTTTTCTCTGGCACCGGACTTCTTCATTCCATGGATCACCAGCGGAAAGCAGACGTTATCCAGAACGGTTCTCTGCATCATCAGATTGAAACCCTGAAAAATCATGGCTATTTTTTTCCGTTCTTCCCGAAGCTCCCTGTTCGAAAGCTGAGACAAAGGCTTTCCGTCCACCACCACTTCACCGCCACTCGGTTTCTCAAGATAATTCAGGCATCGTACCAGTGTACTTTTTCCGGCTCCTGACATACCGATGATTCCGTATATATCGCCCTTTTCCACCGTCAGATCGATCCCCTTCAGAGCCTCGACCGTTCCTTCTTTTGTCTGAAATGTCTTCGTGAGGCCCCGAACCTCTACCATTGCAGGCATATTAACACCTCCTGTCTAATACAGTCATGATCCGAAATAACCTTCAGATCACATAGTCATATCCTTCACGTGTCCTGCAGCTGATGGACATGTCCTCAATAGGACGGATCAGCTGCTCATCAGAATAGCAATCTGAAGTCTGCCAGCATCCAATTTATTTCCGGCACCTATAGCGCTGATGATCGGTATCCCTTCCTTTTGCGCCCTCATTATCAGTTCTATCTTCGCAGTCACCGTATCAACCGCATCACTACTGCCATGAAAAGAGTATCATTTGTTCCTTGAAATTGCAATGATCTTCATACAATTCGTCCACCGATACGCCTATTGTTCCGATTATACCTGTGCTTGGAGTTACACCGTCTACAACGACATCGATCGTGGCTCCTTCAAGCGATGTTCCTTCTACCGACACACTATGATCCCCATCAGATACCTCCCCGGTTTCAGATGTTGCTGCTTCTCCGATCTTCTCTACCCTCTCTTCAGCAGCCTTCTTCTCCGCCTTCTTTTTCTCTGCTGCTTTTTCGGCTTTCTTCTTCTCTTCAGCCTTCTCTGCCCTTTTGGCTTCAAGATCATCTTTAGCCGCCTTCTTCAGATCATCGGATGCAGCTGAAAGCGTGTTCATAGTGGATTCTTCAAGTTCGGAAGCCTTCTTCTTTGTCTCCTCAAGCTCTTCCTGTTTTTTCTTGACATCCCCGCCTCGGGCAGAATCCAGCTTTATCTCTGCATCAAGCACACCTGCATGTCCGTCCATCTGGTTCTTGGCGCCTTGCTGTACTCTTGCGATCTTCATTGAATTATTGGCCGACAACAGCGATGTTGTCATGATACCTGATAATGCCATGTTTTCGTCCTCCTTTGACTGTTATGACAGGAAATCCGTTTCCTGACGTATTTCGATATCACCCTTGTACTTACGGGCGATCGTTCTTATATTCTTTAGTCCGTACCCATGGCCATTCTCCTTCTTGGACGAGACAGGGAGTTCCTCATCAGGATCCATATATGCTTTGTTGTCGATATGATTTTTAAGGCTTATGATAAACGTGTTATCACGGATAACAGATGTAAGATTTACAGACGGGTCCTGCGCGGACACAGATGCCTCATAAGCGTTCTGGAGTGCATTTGTAATAACAACACTCATATCAAACGGGTTTATCTGTAACTGTTCCGGATAGCGGAATGAATGCCCAAACGGTATATTTGCCTTTTCAAATCTTCCGGCGAACTCCGATATCGCAACGTCTATAACCGGGTTGCCTGTTTTTACGGGCATGCCTGACTCTTCGTAATTCTTTTTCCACTGTCCGATATATTCGTCCAATGCTTCCCGTTCGCCTTTGTCGATCAGGCCCTCGATAACAGCCATATGATTGCCCATATCATGCCGCATAATTCTTATTTTCTCATACATATCCTCGATCTGCTGCGCGTGACGGACAGTATCTTCCTTTTGGCTTTCAAGTGCCTGTAGCGCAAACTCATTTTCCTTCGATTTCTTTATGTCCTGATAAAGCATAATGATCACGATTAACGACAGCACGGATAATACGCAGAAACCAAGGCGGTAAATACTTGCCGGGATATTCTCCTTAATGCTCCCGTTTTCAATCCCATCCATCCAAAGTCTGAAATATGCTAACATGATCGGCTTTACGATGAGAATGGCCCACGAAGGGGTAAGCAGGATCAATAATTCCTTCCACGACAGTTCTTCGAATTTTCTTCTGTATGTCTTATGGATGATCCGCATGGAAATGTACATGATCACAGCAGCAAGCGCATAACCGATAAGATTCCATATGATAAACTCGATCGCAATGGCTCCGGCATCCGAATGATACCAGTCAAACCGTGATATATACTCACTTTCAAAAAGACCGATCTCAGCAGATATTTCATATGTCAGAAAACTCAACACATAAAATAATATGCACAGGAACAGTTTTTGTATCGGATTCCGTTTTTTATCCGCTAACCACACAGCAAAGAAGGATATTATTATTATCAGCGAGATCCCCTGGAGAAACTCGCTGTCTATCGGGATCAGATAATAAATGGATCGGAAAACAAAATAGATAGCTGCCGCAAGATTTGCTGCCTTCACCTCCTGAACGAATGGTTTCATCCAAAGAGCAAACAGTATTGCCATGCTGATGATATAAGCTATCACCAGGCATCGGATGTAGATATCCGCAAATGATCCAAAGTTCGTAACGATATAGTCCATCACAGATGCTCCTTACGCGTATAGTAAGACAGATACGATTTTACCAGCTCCTGATACTTCCCCCGGGCAACAGGTATCTCTTCGCCCAGAACTGTCACAGTCTTTGCGTCATAGGACTTTACGCACGACAGATTTATCAGATATGCGCTGTGAACCCTGAAAAAGTCATCCCCTGCCACCTTTTCAAGATCAGACATTTTTCCATAGTACTCTATCTGCTCACGATCCTTCATGTGAAGAATGATACGGTGTCCCAATACCTCTGCAAACGATATATCCGCAAGAATGATCTTCCGGTTTACGCCACCGGATCTGATCAGAAACGATTCGTTATCATCACAGTCTTTTGGTTCGGACAGAGCTTCCTCAATACTCCTGCGTTCACCGGCAAGGTCGATCGCTCTCCTTATTGTCCCGACAAGTTTATTCCTGGTAAACGGTTTTACAATATACTGCACAGCGCCGACATCAAATGCCTGGAAGACATATTCCTCCACCGCAGTAACAAATACAAGGATGGTTTTGTTACCCATTGTACGGAGTATCCGCGCGGCCTTCATCCCATCCATGCGGTTCCCCGAAGGGACCGCATCAGATTTGCTTGCCAGCTCTGACATTAGAGGATCGCATTGCGACCCTTCCTTCTCCGGCATTTGGATATCAAGAAACAGGATATCCGCATCAAAACTTGCCGATACCATCGTCGAAGCATCCCCATACTGTTCAACCAAAACGTCCGGATTAACCTCATGCACGCATTTTTCGATATAATCTCGTATTGGCTTTTCATCATCGCATATCGCGACTTTAATTACACTTTCCATATCCACATTCCAGCGAAACCCAGCACTTCAATATTTTTATCGGAATCAAACCGCTCAGATCTTATCCATGATACATGAATCGCACTTTTTTTGACGTGAAATGCATCACAACTCCATGAGACAATTAGAACCGTCCCTTTTGACTCATCGAAAAAGCTGAAGCCGTACTCGAAGAAACAGGCTGTGATTATGACTATGATTCCGGTGGCAGAGTGATAATCGATGGCGACGGTCTTGCAGCCCTTGACGAAACTATTATAGATTATGATATCATTTAGGAGTAAAATTATGACTGAAAAATGCACATTTTGCGAAGAGCACGAACAAGGCGATACACTGTACGGCCTGATTCACTGGGACGTTGGACTGGATTTCCAGTATATCCAAAAAAATGCGGATCTTTAGCCCAGTTGGTCAGAGCAGCCGGCTCATAACCGGTAGGTCCGAGGTTCGAATCCTCGAAGATCCACTCGATTTAACACAAAAAACTATAAATTCTGCTGTACGGAGGCACCAAATGAGATTCATACCCGTAGCACAATTAGAACCAGGCATGATTACTGCAAAGGCTATTTATGATAACAGCCTTTTAGTGACCGCAGCAAACCAAACACTGACGCCAAAGATGATCAGTGCAGTACGCCGTGGCAGGCTGCAGGGGCTTTTTATTTATGATGAATACTCTGATTATGAACACTTGCAAGTCATAGTTAACGACGAGCTGCGCTATCGTATGGTCAAGGAACTAAAGGACTTTAACATTGACCAGGTGATATATCTTACTAACCAGATTGTAGACTCTATTCTGCAAAAGAAATCTGATCTGCTGATCGATCTGAATGCGCTGGCTATTTACGATAACAGCACATATCAGCATTCCATTGACGTTACTACGCTTGCCACGACCTGCGGCGTAGGTTTGGGCTTGTCAGTGCAAAACCTTCAGTACTTAGCCCTTAGCGCAGCACTGCATGATATCGGGAAACAGGCAATCCCAAAGGCTATCCTGAACAAAGAAGATGCCTTAACTGATGAAGAAATGGAACTCATGCGGAAGCATCCGAAAATAGGATACGAAATGTTATACAACAATAACAACATTTCATCTTATGTACGGAGTGCCATATTATCGCACCATGAAAACTGGGATGGCAGCGGTTATCCAAATCAATTAAAAGGAACAGCTATACCCATTTTTGCACGTATTATCCATGTAGCAGATGTATATGACGCTTTGATCAAAAAGCGCTCGTACAAAGAGGCATACAGCTACAACGACTCCATTGAATATCTGATGGCACACTGCAGCGATATGTTTGATATAGAATGTGTTAAATCATTCATCAAATATCTGGTCGTTTACCCCGTCGGATCTACTGTCATGTTATCCAATGGGAAACAAGCACATGTGATAAAGAACCGTAACACATCCGTAACACGCCCGGTCGTCATGACAGAAGACAAAACAGTTTTAGATCTGGCTTATGATTTGGATTACTTAAACGTCTCCATTACCGGATTTGCGTAATAAAACACCAAATACTCATGAAGAGGTGAACAAAATGACAGGAAAAGAAGCAATAAACTCAATTGGCGAATGACCTGCTTCAGATATATATTTATTGCCGTTGACATATCAAGTCCAACATTTTTAGGCTCTTCAGGGGTGATGGTGGGTGAAAATCACCCACAACCCCAGTATTTATGCTGATTATGCAGCTTTAGGTTTTCGGTTAGGAAGCGGGACCCTTATATAGCAGGAAGACGCTTTCAGAGCTTACCGGCATTCCAGCCCCGACCATAGAACGGTTTGAAAGGACAGGGAAGGTTTCCTTAGAAGCCTTCTGCCGGCTTGTCATTGAGTTTGATTACTTCGACGAGATGGCCGCACT
>JAILIQ010000178.1 GCA_024695205.1 Lachnospiraceae bacterium | reverse complement strand
CGCAGGAGTACAAGAAAATACAAGTCTGAAATGCCGGAAAAAGATATGATCGGGAAAGTTATCGAGGCCGGAAGGTATGCGCCCAGCGGTTCCAACAGCCAGAGTACGCATTTTTACGTATTTACCGATAAGGGCATATTGTCGAAGATGGCGGAACTCGTAAAGACAGAATTTTCAAAAATGGAAGCAGGGCCGGATACTTATGTGTCTTTGCGAAACTCCATTAATGCATCGAAGACCGCAAACTATGTGTTCCATTACAATGCACCTGTTTTCATTATGGTCACCAATAAGAAGGGTTACGGAAATGCTATGGCAGACAGTGCCTGTGCATTGGAGAACATGATGATCACAGCCAATGCCCTTGATCTGGGATCCTGCTGGATCAACCAGCTTCATTGGCTGGATGAAAATGAGAATATCAGAGCTTTCCTGAAAGAATACGGGTTCGGTGAAGACGAGACTATTACCGGCGGACTGATCCTCGGATATCCTGAGGCAGGACTTCCTGACAGAAAACCGCTTGAGAGAAAGGGAAACCCTGTAACCTGGGTTGCGTTGAGCAGCTTGAAATAAACAAAAGACAGGAGGATCTGCTATGGAGAAAAAATTAAAAGTTCTGATGCTGAATGGGAGTCCGAGAGAGCATGGAAATATTGCGCTTGCTTTCAGTGAAATGGAGCAGGTGTTTAAGGAAAACGATGTTGAATACGAGAACATCCTGCTCGGCAGGACGGATATAAGAGGCTGTATAGCCTGCGAAACCTGCAGAAAAAGAGGCAAATGCGTATTTGATGATATCGTAAATGAACTGGCGGTAAAGTTTGAAGAAGCTGACGGTCTGGTCATCGGATCTCCGGTGTATTACGGTTCTGCAAACGGAACCCTTATGTCAGCGCTTCAGAGGCTGTTTTACAGCACTCATTTTGACAAGAGCCTGAAGGTTGGCGCAAGTGTTGTCAGCGCAAGACGCTCGGGGTGTACCGCGACATTTGATGAACTCAATAAGTTCTTCACGCTTTCAAATATGCCGGTGGCAACCAGCCAGTACTGGAACAATATTTACGGTTGGGAGCCCGGTGAAGGCAAAGTTGACGAAGAGGGCAGACAGGTCATGAGAGTCCTCGCAAGAAATATGGTATTCCTGATGAAAAGCATAGCGTTAGGAAAAGAGCAGACAGGACTGCCTGAAACCGAGGATAGGGTATGGACAAACTTTACAAGGTAGCAAACGGGGTGTTGTCTTCACTGACGGAGCCCTCCTTGAAATGCTATAATAAATGCATTGGTATTTGTCTGTGTATGGGCCATATGCGGTGGTTTCCGAAAGAATAAGGCGTTATGGAAATCCGGCATTATGAAGTAGTGAGCATTGACGGTGACTATGCGAATTTGTGTCGTACAGATATAGAGGAGATTAAGATGGAAGCTAAGCTTATAAACAGTTTTTCAATCAAGGCGGCAGGAAACGGCAAGGGCCTGCTCGGAGACATAAACGGCGACGGACGTATGGAAGTCGTATTCGTCAGGGCTGACGCAGATATAGACGACAGATATGTGCCGCATCAGGTGACCTGTGTCACTGCATTTGATCTCGAGGGAAACATGCTGTGGCAGACAGGCGAAATATCGGGAAAAGCCGGTAATTTCGGTTCGGATTTTCCTGCGCAGATATTTGATTACGACGGAGACGGTGAGCTGGAGATACTATGTGTCATGAATAAGCGCTTTACAGTTCTGGAGGGCAGGACGGGTCGTGTAAAGAAGGACTTTCCATTGCCGGCAGATGAGGCGCATGACTGCATAATCATCGCTAATCTTACCGGAGCGGACAGACCCGGCGAGATCATTCTGAAGGACAGGTATTTTAACATGTGGGCCATGGACCGTGACTTTAACGTGATGTGGACTCACCACGGAAATATCGGTCATTTCCCTTATGCGTACGATATAAACGGCGACGGCTTTGACGAGATCATGGCAGGCTATGACTGTCTCGACCACAACGGCAACGTAATGTGGTCCTGTCACGATCTCGAGGATCACGCGGACTGCATATGGGTAGGCGACGTAAATGGTGACGGAAAGCCGGAGCTGGCCATAGGCGGCAGCGTTACCTGCCTGTACAGTGCGGATGGAGAGGAACTGTGGCGCTACGACGGTTCGATCGAGTCGCAGCACATAGCACTCGGCAGATTTATACCCGGGGCGCCCGGACTGCAGTTGGCGGGTCTCGACCGCATACGTCGCGGAGACGGCTACAAGGGCCAGTGGGACGGTCTGGACGGGCTGTTCCTCGTAGACTGTAACGGTCATGAGATAAGTAAGGAAAACAGGCAGACCAAGGGTTGGCTGACCATAGCGGAGACCATTAGGAACTGGAACGGAGAGGGGCGTGACTACATCCTCGCGTACAGACGCGGCGGCGGAGTAAATCCCGGTCTCTACGACCATGAGTTCAATATGGTCACGGAATTCCCCATCGAATCAGCAAAAGACGATTATGTGCTCCATGGGGATCTGTTTGGCAGGGGTATCGAGGATGTGATAGTTTACGGTGATAAAGAGGCAGCCGTTTATTCAGGAACATTCATCGATGTGCATGAAGCGCACTCGAACAGGCCGATCCCGCAGCCCAGAAGGCTTTATTCGTCCACGCTGTATCCGGGAGGATGCATAGAATAAGTTGATGCGATCAGGGAATAAATGCAGCGGAATTACCTGTTTTATTTGCAAAGGAATCAGAAGTTCTAAAACGAAAGGTATGCTTATGCAATTCAGTCGTGTAATTAATGGAATAGCTGTATGCGCCACATACAGTGATGAGGAGATCAACAGTGTTTTTATACCTCTTCTGAAAAATCTGGCGGATATACAGGTACAAAAGAAAAAACGGATCATAGCTATGCTCGCGGCACCTCCCGGAGCGGGTAAAAGCACATTGGCGAGCTTTCTTGAACATATTTCGCCGGATGTCATATCGGATCATAAAGTTCAGGCTGTTGGGATGGACGGATTTCACAGAAGACAGGAGTATCTTCTGTCCCATACAGTCATGGTCGATGGAAATGACATATGTATGGTTGATATAAAAGGAGCGCCTGTAACGTTTGATCTTGATGCCCTGAAGCACAAGATCAGGGAAGCCATAACCGAAGAAAAATGCGGATGGCCTGCATATGACAGGCTGCTGCATAATCCCGTTGATGATGCTGTTACGATCGATGGGGATATCATCATACTCGAAGGAAACTACCTGCTTCTTGATGAAGAAGGCTGGAACGGTCTGTCAGATATGGCTGATTATACGATATCTGTCACAGCTGATCCTAAAATGCTGAAAGAACGCCTGTTGGCAAGAAAGATCTCAAGCGGCGCAACTGCCGAAGAAGCCGGAAAGTTTGTATCTTTCAGTGATATGGCAAATGTTAAGCTGTGTCTTGAACGGACCAAGCCTGCGGATCTGCAGTTGCAGGTGTCCAAAGAATCGGGTTTTACTGTTGTTCATGACCGGTAATTACGAAAACAGTTGAAAACAATGCATTTGAGCAGGCCTTTTTTTGGGACTCAATATCGTGTATATTATGATCGGAGATGTTCTTGAAAATGTTGAAATGATCCTCGCCGGAGAACTGCACGAAGCGGACGGTGAGTATCCGATGCATCCTGAGATAGTATATCTGCTGTTCGACATTTACGAAGACTGCATCGAGCGTGGAGATGCCGCTGCCATGTGCAATATGGGCTCCCTGTATTATACCGGCAGGTCAGGCGAGCAGAACTACGAGAAGGCGGTATATTACTACGATATGGCTGATAAGGCCGGAGACCGCCAGGCAACGGAGAATCTCGGCTATATCTATTATTACGGGCGTACAATGGTTGAATAGCAAATTACCCCACCCTATTTCGCACCGATAACCCTGTAAAACACCTCCTGCCCACGGTATAATGTACTCGTAACAAAGAAAAAGAGTTCAACCGTGTTTGCAGGAGGTTTCGTTATGATTACATTGTTTGTGATTCTGATGTTTATGTTTTTTGGGAAGATGATCATATTTGGGATCAAGGCAGCCTGGGGACTCGGAAAGTTCGTGATCGGACTGATCCTGTTGCCGGTATTGATCATCGGAGTTATTGCGGCAGGACTGGTTTATCTTGCACTGCCCCTGCTTGCGATCACCGGGGTTGTATTGATGGTAAGGAAAGCAGCCGAGGCGGTGTAACAACCGCTTCGGTATTATAAGGGAGGTGATGATGAATATGATCAAAGATTACAGGGATGCATTTGTTACGAGTTGTCCGTACTGCGGAGCAAGCGATATGATAGAAGCATGTCAGGGTGGATACGGAGCTATAGTTGCTACAAGCCACAAGCTTGGCGGATGTGCTCTTTATCATTCGGTATGTCGCAAATGCGGAACCATCGTTCGCAGTTATGTGAAAGATCCGGAGAAACTCTTAAAACGCAGCGACAGAAGGACGAATTGACGGGATCTGTACCGGCGTGTTACAATGATTTTGCATTAAATCAAATATATCAAAACAGGAAAGCGAGGTATAAGCCCATGAACAGGTTTGTTTCACTGGACAAGCAGAGTAAGAAGGCTCGGAAGAAATACTATTCCGGACATCGGTGTACCTGGGGAGAGTTAAATCCCGTAACCAGGAGCGTACCGAGCGGAAAGACCTACAACCGAAAGAAGGACAAAAAGAGGATCGGCAGAGAATTCAGAGATGAATTTGATGCCGGTCTTTTTTTTGTTTACGGAATTGTGAAAGAGAACCTGTGCTCCGTATTTACGGAAACAACAGATTTACCGCCGATGTGATTACAGGCGTGGAGTGAAGGGCGTGAAGTGAAGGGCATGGAGTGAAGCGTTTTTATGAACTTGTAAAAACCGCAGGCGAAGGATATAATTGTTTTATCGACAGACTGTCAAAAAAATAAGAGAGGAGTTGTATTATGCGTAAGACATTTAATAAGATAATTGCTCTTGTGATCATGATCTCTCTGGCAGTGCCCGGCGTGCATACATATGCGGAAACCGCATATTCTACTGCATCTGAGACTGCCATGGCGGCGGAAAAACTGATCGCGGCGGACGTGACAGTAGGAAAGCCCAAAATTTCGCTTGCCGTCAAGGATGATGCCATCACGGTAACCGTAAAAAAGACAGAAAACGCCGAAGGCTATCTTGTATATCTGAAGGCTGAAGGAAGTAAAAAATATTCTCTGGCCGGTAAGATCGAAAAAGACGGCACCGCCAAAAGAAAATTTACGATAAGCGGACTGGCGGACGGCAGTTATTCTGTAAGAGTAAAGGCTTATTCCGGAGAGACTTATTCAAAGTACAGCAAGGTTAAGAAGGTACAGATCAGCTTTGATCCCTCGATCACATACAGCGAGGACGGCGTCAGGCTCTCAAACAATTCTTCTGATTTCGTGCTTATCACCGATGTTGTTCCGGATGCGATCCTGGAAATAAGATATTACTCAACCTATAATTTCGTGGGTGACAGGATCGACGGATACGAAGAACCACTGGCGTTTCTGACCAAAGAAGCGGCAGCAGCCCTTAAGGAAGTAAGCGATGAGCTCGTTGAGAAGGGTTACCGCCTTAAGATTTTCGATGCCTACAGACCGCAGAAGGCCGTTACCAACTTTATGAACTGGGCGCTGGATGCCGAAGATACGAGGATGAAGGAGTATTTTTATCCGGAGCTTGAAAAGGATGTTCTGTTCCCTCAGGGCTATATAGCGGAGCATTCGGGCCACAGCCGCGGAAGCACGGTCGATCTTACTCTTTTTGATATGACGACCGAAAAGGAAGTTGATATGGGCGGCACGTTCGACTACTTCGGAGAACTGAGCCATCCCGATTATACGGATATTACCGAAGAGCAGTACGCCAACCGTATGCTGCTCCGTGAAGTGATGCTCAAGCACGGTTTCAAGCCTCTGGAGGAGGAATGGTGGCATTTTACGCTTGAAAATGAACCCTATCCGGATACATACTTTACGTTCTCGGTCAACAGCGTAAATATCAGGGACGAGGCTCCCGATGTTCACGCAGAGATCCTTTCCTACTGGAATGACGATGCAAAAGCCAAAAAAGAGATCGTTTCATACATGGAAGCGATCACGAAAGCCGGAAGCAAGGATTATATCCCGGTTGAGAGACGTATTGCGGTATTTGATCTTGACGGAACGCTTTACTGCGAGACAGATCCGAACTATTTCGATCATATGCTGCTGGCCCATCGTATTCTGGATGATGAGGATTACAGGGACAGGGCGTCGGATTTCGAGAAGAAGGTCGCTGCGGACGTACTCGTGATGAACGAGACCGGAGTGCAGGCCGAGAACATGGAAGTAAATCACGGAACCGCAGTGGCTTCATCATTTAAAGGCTTTACTCCCGATGAATTCTATGACTATATCGCGGAATATAAGAAGACTCCGATGGTCAGCTATGAAGGCATGACGCTCGGCGAAGCCTTCTACAGACCGATGCTCCAGATCGTTGAGTTCCTTGAAGCCAATGATTTTACCGTTTTCGTTGTAAGCGGAACTGACAGGTTCATTGTCCGTGGCCTTATTAAGGATTCAATGCTCAATATTCCCAACAATCATATCATCGGTTCGGATGAGACGCTCGTAGCACCCGATCAGGGCGATACAGACGGCCTCAACTATGTATATGACGATAATGACAAAGTTGTATTCGGCGGAGATTTCATCATCAAGAATCTCAAAATGAACAAGGTGACTGTGATCGTTCAGGAGATCGGCATTCAGCCCGTTCTTTCATTCGGTAATAGCACCGGCGATTCAAGTATGGCCGAGTATGTTACGACCGGCAATCCTTATAAGAGCCTTGCGTTCATGCTGTGCTGCGATGATACCGAGCGTGAAAACGGCAGCATTTCCAAGGCTGACAAGATGCGTTCACTCTGCGAGCAGTATGACTGGGTTCCCGTATCGATGAAGAATGACTGGACTACCATTTACGGCGACGGAGTTAAGAAGAAAAGTAAATAAAACTATTTCTCTACCGTAAATACAGCATTCTTTTCAAATACGCCGACTGCAAATCCCATTTTCATAAACAGGGGCATGTTTTCAAAGGCTTCGAAACTTGTTCTGCCCAGGAATTCTGCAACGGTTATTTCCTCGATATAGCCGTAGGGGTTGGCAATTGTTATTTTATCCGCAGGAATGTCCATTCCAACGACAAGCGAATAATGCAGCGTCCATGAATCACCGTACAGTGCAGCCCACTCGAATGGAACGGGCATTCCCTTTGCGAGGTTATCGTATACAGTATCGATAAGCTGCGAGTTTTTTAAGTACTTATGTAATGCGGTCTTATACTCCGGAAACTGTTTATTCATTTCCGCAGCGAATTTTTTTCCGGTAGAAGTTATAACCTTACCATACTCGGAATACAGGCTGTTTTCGGTAACATCTTTCCCGCACCAGTCCGAGAACATCTCTATGACCGCATATCCGCAGGAAACGTCCTGTTTGATAACATTCACACCGTCGACAAAAACCGGTGTACTGTATTTTTGGTCCCTGTATACGGATGAACAGTCATCAAGTATAGCTGCTGTCCTTATTTTCAGGATCGCAAACAATCCGGCAGTGATAAGTGCAAGGACCAAAATAACAGCTATGAAAGCTTTTACAAGTTTATATCTTTTCTTCATCATACTCACCCTGACTGAAACTTTTTATCGGCGTCGTTACAGCTATCAATATACAGGGGAATTCTTAAAAGGTCTTTTACGCAACATTAAAAATGAATTAAAAGCGGTAAATTCAGACTTATACGATTTTATATTTTTCTTTATATTAATCTGTGTAAATGGTATAATAAATATCAGACGGAACATTTTGTTGAAGAGGATCAACGGCATATTCGGAATCGGAGGTGACAAGGCAGGGATCAGGGATCGTTTGGGGTATAAATGGCTTTTCAGAGAGGAACTTATTGCTTAAGGAGGTATGATTATGGGATCGGGATATACGATGAGATGTCCAAAATGCAACTATAAGTTTCATGCCATAACAGGCATAGGATTCATGTTTCCAAAGGCCTATGAGGAAACTGTACGAAAGGCAAAAAGTGGTGAGCTGGGTACAGAAATCCGGACTTTTTTCCAGGAGCATGAGGATGGTGCGATCAATGCAGAAAACGTCACACTCTGCTGCACCAAATGCGGTGATCTGGTGTACGGGAAAGACCTGACCATGTATGTTCCCAAAAACAAGAAGAGTGATAAGAAAGAAAAGGGCAGAAAGTCCGATGCCGCTCCCAAAAAAAAGGATATAGAGTATGTTTCATGGATGGATCTGGAAGAAAACTATACAGAATTCGCAAAATATCCGCATAAGTGTGAAAAATGCGGTGGCGATATGCGGATCTTGGACGAAAATGACGACGTACTGTGTCCGAACTGCAAGGTGCCGCTTGAAGTCAAAGAACATATAATGTGGGATTAGATTTGGAAAGCTGACATTGAGTATAATAAAACAATAAGCAGGCCGGGAGATCGTAATGATCTTTCGGCTTTTTTGGTTCAAAGAAGACTCCTGATTTTATAAACCTAACCAAAAGTTACTTCATTTTTAATCGCAATAGATGTATAATTATAAGCGCGAAGGCACAACGCAACTATATACATAATCAGGAGGATAAGAAGCTTATGAAGCTCAAAAGCAGGAAATCATTATGTGCTCTTTTTATGGTCCTGTGTATGATACTGACCGTCATACCATTGAACACAACAAGAGTGTATGCTGATGGTGGAGAGAACGAAGAAAAGAAAAGTATTTCCTTAAGCATAGGGAAAAATTACTATCAGTTACATGGGATTCGAGCCATATCATCTCCTATCATGTGAC
>JAILIQ010000154.1 GCA_024695205.1 Lachnospiraceae bacterium | reverse complement strand
GATTGACCGACGCTCCCGCATAAACTTCCTGCCCGGACCTTGTCGTACGGGCCCGGATAGCAATGCGGTTTCCTTCAGCACTGCAGCTTTTTGCGTTCCAGAAACAGGTCTTTCGTCCTTCGTGGATCACATCAAAGGATAATCCGCTCCCGATCGATATTTTCCCCGAGAAGTTCAACGCTTCAAACGTGATCCGCTGATATGCGCGTTTCCTGTTGACCATATCAAGCATACGTTCAAAACACAGCTTCAGCTCTTTTCCGCTTTCGGTCTCCCAGATAAAGCTTCGTTTCAGTATTCCGGTACGCAGATCAAGCTCCCGTACAAAATCACGATACCTGACCCGCCCGAGATCAAGCACTTCCCCGTCCAGGCATATATCTGTATCAAGCCAGTCGGCGGCAGGGATCATAAAATGTACCTTATCCACGATACCGCGATAGGAACGGTCTATATCCACCAGATCATAAACACCGTTTATATAGGCGCCCCGAAGCGAGGGAACACTTCCTCCTTCATCAAAACAGCCCCTTACGCCTATGCTCTCGTTACCGAGTGAAAATATTGATTCACCGACCCTGGAATAATTTTCATCAAAGCCTTCTTCCGTTATCTTCCACGGATCGACCGCATAATGTATATCCGCTACTTTAGCCACGATTCTTTACCTTCCGTTCATTTAGTTTATCAGCCCTTGATACCTGCGGAAACATTATTCTCCGTCAGCTGTTTCTGGAACAGTACAAACAGGATGATGGGCGGGATCATCGAAAATACAACCGATCGCATCATGGTATCCGCATTGACCGTCTGCTCGGTGCTGAATACAAACAGGCGCACCATAACGGTCTGCAGCTGCCCTCCGCGTAAAACAAGATAAGGGAGCAGGAAGTCTGACCATGCCGCATTTACTGCGAAGATCGTGATAACGGCGCAGATTGGTTTGGAAAGCGGCAGAACGATCCTGAAAAATGTCTGCAGCGCCGAACATCCGTCGATGCGGCTGGCTTCTATCATCGATACGGGCAGCGATTCGAAGAACTGGATGAACAGTACGACATACATCGCATTTGCACCGTATGAAAGCCATAAGGGCAGAAATGAGTTACCCATGCCAAGGCGCTGGATATTCATGAATAAGGGCACGATGCTGATCGTTGAAGGAACAAGCAGAGAAAGCATTACAAGCCTTTTTACGATCGTGTAGCCCCTGGGCTTCAGGATCGAGAGCCCGTAGCCGAGCAATCCGTTAAACAACAGGGCGCAGATCACGCTTCCGACTACGGAAATGAATGAATTAAGATAATTTCTGGCAAGACCCAGCTGTGACCAGGTCTTCCCGAACTGTTCAAAACTGAAGGATCTCGGCAGGATCGAGGTACTCGACATAAACTCCTTAAGGTCCTTGAATCCGGCCATTATGACCCATACCAGAGGAAAGACAGCGATTATCCCCATCAGTATGCACAGGATGTAAATGACGGCATACCATGCCTTTACAGAGGTGGAATGCATATCATATTCCCGGATAACACCGGTTCGTTGTATCATTTTCTTACGCATCGGAAATCCCCTCCATTTTCAGTCCCAATCAGATTCCTTACGGTTGAAATAGGAATAAACAGCCGTCATTACAAGCAGTATCGCCGTGACGATGACCGCTACGGCTGAGGCCTTGCCGTAATCCATAGACCCGCCGAAGGCATACTGCCACATCAGCTGCATGAGAGACAGCGACGCGTTGTCCGGTCCTCCCTTGGTCAGTACCATAGGCTCATACATGATCTGGAATACGGAAATGATCTGCAGTATCAGCATTGTCCACGTCAGCTTCTTGATCGCGGGCAGAAGAACATGTATCACGCGTTTCCACACGCTTGCCCCGTCTATCGCCGCGGCATCGTAAAGCTCTGAATTAACGCCGGCCATACCGGCCATATAGATCAGTGCGGTCGCTCCCGCTCCTTTCCAGGTGGCTATCGTGATGATGATCGGAATTACAAGATTGGCTTTTGTAAGATATGTCTGTGCCGATACTCCGAAATGGCTGAGGATAATATTGAGCACGCCTGTTTTTCCGCCTGAGAAGAACGCCGACCACAGGATGATAACAGCAAGTCCGGGCAGCATATTCGGCAGATAAGCCGCCGTACGGAAAAGCCCCTTTCCGCGCGCGGTTTCACCGATCATCATCGCAAGTATGATCGGGAGCAAAAAGCCGATGACCAGCGACCAGAACGTATAGGAAAACGTATTGACGAGCGCCTGGGTAAAATTGGCCTTTCCCACTACACTGATAAAATTTTTGAATCCGATGAATTCTACCAGCTCAACGTTCTCTGTTTTGTACAGACTCATGCGAATGCTCTCGAGCAGCGGTTCCCATACAAAGAACGTCATCAGGATCAGTCCGGGCAGCATGATCAGCCATGAACGCAGACTGTGCAGGTGCTTCCCCCCGAAATAAGCGTCGTGTTTTTTCTTTCGCTTGCGTTTATTGAATTTGTCGAATATGTTCACTGCATCCACCCCTGTACTCTTTACTCCTGTACCCTGTACTCCTGTACTCTTAACTCCTGTACTCTTTACTCCCGTATTCCCTTACCTGGCAGACTCTCCGAAAACCTTCCAACCCGCCCCACAAGGCGTGATTCGGTGAAATTACCTCGAAAAACATGAGCTCTGTCCGTTTTTGAGGAATTTTACCGAAGACAGCCTCCTGTGCAGCCGGTTTTCGGACAGTCTCCCGCGCAGTTAATTGTTTATTTCATCGTCAAGATATTCCTGGAAAGATTCCTGAGCCGACGTAAGAGCTTTAACCACATCTGCGCCTTCACGGGTGATCATCCTCTGGATAACGGCTGTAAGCTCGCGATAGAGCTGCTGCGCAAATACAGGCTCTTCGGCCTTGAGAGTGATCGTTCCTTCCGAGATCGAATCAAAGAAATCATTGTAAAGCCTCATATCGACATTGCAGTATTCATCTATGATCTCTCGTTTGGTCCTGTTATACTCGTCATCGTTCCATGCACTGATGGCAGGCAGCACAGGTGCCCCCCTGTCCTTCTTGGCCGCATAGTCCGAACGCATACCAGCCACGATGTCATCATCAAGGAAGGGCAGCTTTCCAAGGATCTTAAGATACGCCATCAGAGCACGTCCCTGTTCCGGCGTGATGTCCGGAGAGAACATATAGCAGGTTCCGCCGGCAAGCGCATAACGTCCCGCAGGTCCGGCAGGGAACGGTATCAGCGCAAAATCCTCAAGGGGAAGTCCTTTGTTCGATGTAGGCTGGTCCACGGAATCATCTGCAGCAAAGTTCATTGCGGCCTCACCGGTGCCAAGCTCCGAATGGGCTCCTGCCCAGTCGGTCGTTGTGGTATCCGCATTCAGAATATCGTATTTCCAGCGCAGGTCACGCATGTATTCCATGGCGGCAATGCATTCGGGAGATGTAAAATTACAGATCCAGCGGCCGTTTGCATCCTGATATTCAAGCGCGCTGCTTCCTACACATCCGAAATTCCAGGCTATATTGGTAAACAGCCAGCCGCCGTAGGTTTCGCTTGCCGGAAATACAAGACCCGCCTTGCCTGTCTTTTCGCGAATGATCTGTCCGTACTCTGCCAGCTCCTGCAGTGTCTTCGGATAGATCGGAAGCCCGTCAGCATCAACAAGTCCCGCCTCACGGAACAGTTCGACATTGATATGCATCCCGAGCACGTAGCCGTCGCGGGGCAGACCGTAGATACGGCCGTTGGAATCCGCAAGCATATCGATATATGACGGACTGAACTTGTCGAGCACACCGATCTCCTGCAGTGCATCGGTCACATCACCGACCAGCTTCTGGCTGATCAGCAGCTGTGGATCGGTAAAGGGAGGCTGGAAAATGCTCGGCGCTGTCCCACCCTTGGCCATCGGCACATAATTGCTCAGCGAATAAGAATAGTAATCCGGTACAAGAGTAACATTGGGATACTGCTTCTCCATCGTTGCCTTGTAGCCCTCAAACAGTGCCAGCTCCGAAGCTGCCGCAGTATCGGGCGGCCAGTTGCCGAGAGTTATCGTACATGTCAGATCCGCGTCGATAACATCATCTGAAAAAGAATCCAGCTCATTTCCCAGTTCTTCCGAAACCTGAACGGGCTCTGTCGGCTGAGCCGGTGTTCCGTCTTCGTTTTCCTTTCCTTTGCATGCGGTAAACAGCATGCACACAGCCATCATCAATACCAGAACCGCAGTTATTTTTTTCATGGCTCCCTCCTGTTTCCTGTGAATTGAAACTCCAGTGTTTTTCGTTACGTTTAACGTTAAACCTTGTCTAAATTATAATCATCTTTTTGCATATTTGTCAAGAGACAATAATATATTTTTTTCGGTAAAAATAAGGTTAAGGTGTCAAAAGCACTTTGTACTGTGAATCTTGCAAATTGCCGGCTGAAAGTGTAAAATCATATTGATATCAACAATTACTTCACTGTTTGTTTTAACAGCGTTTCGTCAATAAAGGAGTCTTACGTGATATATAATCTTTCCGCAACAAAACTGTTCAACATCCTGTTCATAGCCGCAGGCATCGGCATCTGCGGACTCTGTTTTATACAGATCAGCCGTTCTTCCCATATAAGAAAGATCGTGCGCCGTTATTTCCAGTATTTTATGATCCTGATGATCCTGTATATCGCCTCTCATCAGGCCAGGGAACTCATGGAAGGTATTCCCGGAAGCTCTGTTCATTCGGCGCTTTCCATTGTTACCACCGTCGAGATCTTCCTTGCCTGTGTCATGGCGCAGATGATCTCCATGCTTGTTCTTGCTGCTACCAGTCCCGAAAAATATGAAAACTCCTCCAGGATCCTGATAACTGTCATATACGCCCTGGTGATCGTTCATGCCCTTATACTGGCGGTCTGCTCGCGCGGTGATCTTATTTTCTATTTTGACGAAGCCAATTATTATCACCGGGCATCATTGTATCTTCTTTCAAACATCTGCCCGTTTATCATGCTGATAATGGACATTTACCTGATAATAAAGTACGGTAAGAACCTTTCCCGTCATATCAGGATAGCATTCTGGATATACTTTATCTCACCGATACCGGCGATACTGCTGCAGACCCTGTTTTACGGGATCCAGTATATCATCATTGCCACTGTGGTTTCATCTGTTTATATGTTTTACGTCATTCTCCGGAACCAGAATGAGAAATATGAGAAACAGCAGATCGAAAGTTCCCGCCTTGAAACCGAGCTGACAATGGCTTCAAGCATTCAGGCCGATATGCTTCCGAACATTTATCCCGCATTTCCCGAAAGGCCCGAATTCGATATCTACGCAACGATGGATCCGGCCAAAGAAGTCGGCGGGGATTTTTACGATTTCTTCCTTGTGGATGACGACCATATCTGCCTCGTGATGGCAGACGTATCGGGCAAGGGAGTGCCTGCGGCACTGTTCATGATGGCTTCCAAGATCATCATCGCAAGTAACGCCAAGCTTGGCATATCACCCGAACAGATACTCACCGATGCCAACGAGGCCATCTGTGCGAGCAATCATGAAGACATGTTTGTCACGATATGGCTCGGAGTCCTTGAACTGTCGACCGGAAAACTTGTTGCGGCCAATGCCGGACACGAATATCCGATCATTAAACAGCCGGGCGAAGGATTTGAGATCTTAAAGGATAAGCATGGACTGGTTGTCGGCGGAATGGCCGGGGTAAAATACAGGCAGTATGAGCTTACCATGAAGCCCGGGAGCAAACTCTTCATATATACCGACGGAGTTCCCGAAGCGACCAATGCCGACAATGAGCTCTTCGGTATGGACAGGCTGGTCACTGCACTTAATACCCTGCCTGATGCAGATCCCGAGGCAATACTGAAAAACGTTCGCAGGCATGTGGACGACTTTGTTAAGGACGCTGAGCAGTTCGACGATCTGACCATGCTCTGCTTTGAATACAAGGGGAAATAAAGACATACTTTTGGGGAGGATATTTATATAATGGGGGAAAACAAACATCAGACAACCCGTCTCGAACGGGCGGCTTACAGTGCTTATTTTTTCGGACAGAACATTTTCTATGTGATCATAGCCACATATGTTGCGACTTTCCTTCTCAATATGGGGATGAGTGAGGCTGTTGCGGCTGTGGCATGTCTTGTACCGCAGATCTGGGATATCATAAACGATATCGTATTCGGCATAATCGTCGATAAGGTCAATCTTAAAGGCGGCAAATTCCTGCCCTGGCTTAAGATCAGCTGGATATTCATTCCCGCGACCACGCTGCTGCTCTTCTTCATGCCCGAAGGCATGTCACAGGGTAAGATGGTCGCATGGGTCATCGTAGCATACTCGCTCTGGTCGGTTGCATATACGATGTGCGATACGCCTATTTTCGCGCTTTCGACGGCGATGAGCGAATATATCTCGGAGCGCACCTCGATCCTTTCGGTCGGCCGTGTTTTCGCAACTGTTGGAGCGATCGTCGGAACGCTCGGCATCGAAGCGCTTTACGGCAATGTCGGCTGGAGAAATACCGCGCTTATCTGCTCTGTTCTCTCGATGATCTGCATGTTCCCGATACTTGTGCTCGGCAAAGAACGTTCAAAAGTCGACCGCGGACCTTCTATACATTTTAAGGACCTGGCCGGCGCACTTGTTAAAAACAAGTTTCTGCTCATCTTTTATATTTCGTTTTTATTTGTGAGCGTTGCCAATTCCGTACAGATCATCGTTCCCATCTTTGCGGAATATGTGCTCGGCAATACGGATAAAGGAACCGTACTGCTTGCAATGGCCATGCTGCCCGCAGTGGTTTTAAGCTTCTTTATTCCGGTGCTTTGCAAAAAGGTCGACAAGTTCTTTATCTACCTTGCAACCGTGATCATCTTTGCTATAGCATCATTCATTCAGTTCTTCGTCGGTTATTCAAACGAGATCCTGCTCGACGTGATCATGGCGATAAGAGGCGTCGGACTGATCGGAGTCGGAGTTATCGCCTACCTTTTCACACCCGACTGTGTCGAGTACGGCCAGTATAAGAACGGTGTCCGTCAGGAAGGCATCTGCTTTGCGATACAGACCTTTGTGACAAAGCTTTCGGGAAGCATCAACAATTCGATGTGCATGGCGATCCTCGCCGCGATGGGATTTGTAGCCAGGAACGCTGCCGATATCATCGTAAACGGCGAACTGATAGGACATGAGGTCGATATGGTCGGCAAATCCGCCTGCTGGTTCGTATTTACGATCGTTTCCGCGATCGGACCGCTTGTGGCACTTCCGATCCTGATCTTCGGTTATAAACTGAGAGACAAGGACGTGGAACTCATGACATTATGCAATAACGGAGAGATCACGAAGGCCGACTGCGAGTCAAAGCTGTCGCGGCAATACTGATCTTCTGTATTTCAACCCATATCTGCCCAAGGAGAAGCAAATGAATCTGAATACTTATCAATGGATAGCTGTCGCCGTTCTGGCACTTGTCATCATAGGCGGGATCATCTTTTTCATTTTACGCGGCAATCCGGGACACGAGGAGAATACCGGCACCGGTCAGACCGAAAACGGCACCGGAAACACGGATAAGCCTCCCTCCTCTCAGAGTTCGTCCGTAAACGGTTCAGGGATCACCTCTCCTGCCGGCGCAACCGGAGAACTGCAAAGTTTCAGCTACCGCCCCGGCTACTCCGACATGGACGGCGGATATCACGAACGTGAACTGAAACAAAATGATAAGGGAGAATGGATCATTGTAGATGAAGACCGCGAAGAGATCGGTATGGATACGGTCCTGGTCACTTACGCAGTCTCTGACGAGGCAGTCGTCGCCTTTACACGATTCATCGAAGACAAAAAGATCCTTGAACTTGAGAACCGTCCCGAAAGCGAGGACTTCTGGACCGATTACAGGCCCTGGAGCTACACGATAGTATATAAGGATCCCGAAGGAAAGAAATATTCCAATGACAGGCACTATATCAGTCAGTATCGCAAATACTCCGATGATGATTACGCGCTGATCAAAGAACTGAGTGCGGAATTCACAAAGCTTTACGGGGAAGAGATCTCAAGGGGTTCAAGAGATGACGATAGTGCTTCGTCAGAATAAGTCAGCAAAGAAAAGGTTAAATTCTACGATGCCAGCGGAACAAAAGCCGCTCTTAACGGTCTTATCGGGAATACTTTTGATACAGCGAATCGTATTCCTTCATTGCTTTCGTGAACAGCTTTCTGAAATCCTTATCCTTGATCAGACCATGCTTGTTTGCTTTCACATTTTGGAAGCCAAGATGATAAACAACGGGAGAATTGTCCAGATCAAGGATCGGCTGGTATTTTAGCTGCCCGGTTGACTGATAGACAAGATCTGCCGACCAGTAGATCCTGCCCTTCTTACTCTCCCATTTTGAAAATACAAGCTTGCATCCGATCGGAGCGGAGGTTTCGACTGTATCGGGAAGCGAGTATTCTTCCGCCTTCAAAGCTGCCAGTACGCTCACTATGTTGGAATCATGCCCGCACAGGAATGTAAACAGTCTTCCTTCCGTATTGATCTCGGAGAAGATCTCCTTTACCAGCGGATTGGCGACATTGGCGGCCACCATGGGTGCGCCGAACAGTACCTCCCCGTACACTTCCTTAATCTCACAGATATCATGCCATTGTTCTTCAGACAGCTCCCTGCCGAAAGCGGCTTTGACAGGGTCGCTCTCCTCATAATACTGAAGAACAAGCGCATCACTGATCTGAGTGCCCAGCTTGAGGGGGCCCTGAACTGCCGGCTCGCTGCCCTTATTCAAAATTATCACGTTATCATCCGCAAATTCGTAATCACTGTAGGATTCCGAGCGGTCCATGTCTATTACATCCGCCAGAAGTGCATAATTGCCGCTTAATGCTTTTATCCTCCCGCCAAACAGTTTCATTATCTGCCTGACAGCAGCTTTGGTATACGCATCACCCGCGAAATTGAGTGCGGGAGTAAACACAGGATCCATTTTGTCAAAATCCATATGATATTCGACATCAAGATTGGCTGTCGGTGCCAGTCCGGCGCTGAAATACCTTGCCGTGGCTATGGTTTTCTGTTTGGAATTCGAGTAGATGCGTACTTCCCCGTCTGCAGGATGATAATTCTCCGGTATCAGCCCTTCCTGTTCGAGCCATTTTCTAAAATATTGACCCATCTCCGTCTCGAGCACTCCGCCCCTCAAAGACAGCTCACTTGCTTTCGCCGACCAATTGTACCATGTGTTCGGGGTTACCTGTTCAAGCACCGAGCCTTTGGTCGATAAAGGCGCTCTGATGTTGTGACGCGAAAGAACGATAACCTGCTTTAGGGAATATCCCTTGTCCGACAGGGACAGATCTGCCGCATTGGCACCGGTCGGACCGGTGATAACGATCAGCAGGATCATGATCAGTACGAAAACCGCGGTTTTGGGACATCTGTAATTGGTATTCTGCTTTTTCATTTTCTATATCCTCCGTCTTGGTCATAGCACAGATAAATATGTCTTCGCTCTCGCCATTCTTTTCCAATAGACTCTGCACACACCATTCGGGATCCTGAGTGTGAAATGAGAAATAAACATCTTGTGCATCTCCTCTTAAGCAGATTATACGCTAAAAAACTTGTTTGTACAGCCTGTACAAACAATCGCTTTATTTTCATTTTACTTAAGATATGATTGTGGCTGGATTCAGGAATAATAAAACAGGAAGCCCTGCCATCATGCATCTGCCGGCCAGACTTCCTGTTATTATTTTAATCCATGAAAAACTACCGTTTCCTGTTAAATTGATGATCCTTGATAAATAACGGTTCTCTGTCAGATCATCTTACAAAAGACCATTTTCGGATCATTTTACGGTTACTTTCACCTTCACGCCCAGACCGTTCCTTGAGTATACCCATACATAGCAGGTACCCTCGGAAATACCGGTCACGATACCGTCCTCGCTGACTGTTGCCACAGACTTGCCGTCAGACAGATATCTGAATTCGGGAGTATACTTGTTGGTCATCAGCTTCCTGGCAGGATCTGCAAGTACCGTTTCTGCCTTGACAGTCAATGTCTCGCCGGCATTTACCGTGTACTTGCTCTTCTCAGTGCTTATAGAAGCGGCATTGGTGTATTCACTCTCGCTGGGGAATATACCGCCCTTGATAATATTCGCGAAAGACTGAAACAGCAATGCGGCGGTACTATGAAAATAGACTCTGCATCCGGCAAAACGACCGTTACGATATTCATTCCGCAGAAATCATAAGCAGAGGATACAGATTTTGAAAAGGAGAAATCGATCGGTTACAAAAATACTACTTTTTTACCAGGATCATTCTGTATCCGGTTCCGATGTGAGTCTGGATATACTCGGGGTGCGCAGTATCTTTCTCGATCTTTTTGCGGAGTGAGGCCATGAATACCCGCAGCGATGCAACATCGCTGTCGATGGAATTGCCCCATATCTTATCGGTAATATATGTATATGTCAGAACCTTTCCGGCATTTCTGGACAGGAGAGTCAGCAATTTGTATTCAATTGGCGTAAGTGACAGTTCTTCACCCTTAAGGTATGCCGTTCCTGCAGGATAGTCCACGACCAGATCACCATTCTTAAATACTGAATCGCCGGCTTCTGATATATTTGACAGCCGTCTTTGCGCCACTCTTATCCGCGCCATCAATTCTTCGATAGAAAACGGCTTGGTCAGATAATCATCGGCTCCGTTATCAAGGGCGGATATCTTATCGGAATCTTCGTCTCTTGCGCTTACAACAATGATCGGAATATTGCTCCATTCACGGATCTTTTTGATCACTGTTACACCATCCATATCCGGCAGCCCAAGGTCAAGCAGGACTATATCAAAACTTTTGGTCGATAACGCCATTATCGCCTGTCCGCCATCGTTTGTACATTCAATACTGTACCCGTTTGCGGATAATGTTGTTGACATCAGTTTTCTTATCTGTCGGTCGTCCTCGACAACCAGAATATTAGTCTTATTATTCACTCTTTCCCACCTTTACGGATTCAGGTAATGTAAATATGAATGTCGCACCGCTCGGTTTGTTTGAAGTTACCCAAATCTGTCCACCGTGTGCTTCTATGATCGATTTGCAGAGTGCAAGCCCCATACCCATGCTTCTTCTCGAATCCGAAATATCTTTTTTCCCGTTATAAAACATTTCGAAAATGTGTGACTTTTCCTCTTCGGATATTCCGTGACCGTTGTCACTCACCTTCACAATTACTTTGCCGTCTTTCCGTTCTGTTTCAAGACATATTGTTGAACCTTCAGGAGTATACTTAACCGCATTATCCATGAGATTGATGATCACCTGGATGATCAGATGAACGTCCACATTGACCAGGATCATTTCTTCCGATTTTTTAACCTCGATGATATGATTCTCTGCATGCCTGTCTATGTGATGCATCGCTTCGTCTATTATATCATCAAGAACCTCATCTGAACAGTTAAGTTTCATTTCTCCGTTTGTTACACGATTGACGGATAAAAGATTTTCAACCAGATTGATCAGCCACTGTGAATCGTCGTAAATGTCCTGATATAACTGTCTCGTGGTTTCCGGATCGAGTTTACTTTCGGATTGGAGCAGCATGCCTGAATTTCCGGAAATTGATGTAAGCGGTGTACGCAGATCATGAGAAATACTTCTGAGCAGATCTGCCCTTAGCCGCTCATCCTGTGTCTTCAGTTTTTCCGCCTCCTTTTCATTGGTTGCTCTGATGTTTTCCATCGCCAGTTCGCACTGACTTAATATCGCGTTTATGATATCATCCGTCAATTGATCGGAAAGGCCGTGCTCCGACATTATACCGATCACACCATAAGTATGGTCATTGATTGCCAGCGGCTTGTATACACCTTTTGCAGATGGATACACGTTGGTTCCGCGTCCTGCATTTTTCCCGCTGCAAAGCGTCCATTCAATACAGTCTTTCTCAATCTCGGCTTCAAACTCCTTTTCACAGTCATCCGGAAAGTGCAATTGCGTACGTTTTTCCAAATCGGATAATTGAATGAAAATGCTGCAGCCTATCAGTTTTTTCAGCTGCATACCCGTAACGGTCGCCACTTCTTCGTAATTCGCAGCCTTATTCAGCAACTGGCTCGTATCAAACATTATCTGTGTTCGGGCCCTGTCAGCCTCTGCCTGTCTGAGCATCTGCCGCAGCTGATCTGCCAGCAGACCTGTCAGAAATGAAACAATGAACATTACGGCAAATGTCATGATATAGTCGGAGTCATAGGCAAAAAGAGTGTATTTAGGCTCGATAAAGAAAAAATTGAATACGATTACGCATATCAGAGATATGAAGGCGTTCACAAGCCTTCCGGACACTCTTACCGCAACGATCTGAACCGCCAGAATATACCAGGCTATCACCGTGACATCGGAGAACCCGAATCTATGGAATACAATCCCCAGTAATGTCGCAAACAGAACAGTAGCGAATATGAAAACAACATCTTTGATATCAACAGAATGATCTTTAATATCTGTGTTTTTGCCCAAAACAAAGCCGGTCAGATTTTTAAGCATTTCTGAATATCCTCATCCTTTCCCAGACCCAGAGCTCTGTCCATACCGGATAACTGTGTGCTTGTAGTAATATCCATGATCATTTTATCATTATGTTTGATCGCAATGATATTAATTCTGTACTTTTTTCTTACATCCAGTTCGCCTATGGTTCGTCCCGTCCATTTTATCGGCACGTCGATCTCGACGATCGAATAACCGTCCTCAAGTGCCAGGTAGTCAAAAATACTGTCGGAACTGTATCTGATCGCTACCCAATGTGCAACCTGTTCTTCGGGATATACCACAAAATCCGCGCCGTTCCGGAGCAGAAATTTCTTCTGGACATCGTTTGAGGCTCTGGATATGACTTTTTTTGCTCCCATTTCCTTAAGCAGCGAAGTTGTCTCAAGTGAGCATTGAAAATCATCCCCGATGGTCACGATGCAGATGTCATAATCTCTAACCCCGAGCGATTCAAGAAAAGATTTGCTGGTCGCATCTCCGATAATGGCATTCGAAGCTATTCCCAACGAATCGGACACACGGTCTTCAAGTTTATCTATTGCCATAACTTCATGACCGAGCTCCCGAAGTTTAATTGTTGTGTTTTTGCCAAACCTTCCCATTCCGATCACTAATACCGATTTCATACTCTTTGTTTCCCCCCTGAGAGACTGTCCGAACTTAAAACTCATCCTACGGAAATATCTTCTGTAGGATATTTCCCACGTGTCGGTTTATATGTTATCGCTGCGAAAACTACTGTCAGGCCTCCGACTCTTCCAAAAAACATCAGTAATATCAGGATCGACCCGGACAGAGCTGAAAGTGTCGGGGTTATACCGAGACTAAGGCCGACAGTACCTATGGCGGAAGCAGTTTCGAAAAGACATGTCAGTATCGGCAGATTTTCCAGCCTGCTTATAAACATGGCAGCCGAAATGAATAATGTCGAATACATAAAGAACAATGCCGCGGCCTTCTTTATTATCTCGTTCTTTACAGTACGTCTGAACAAATCAGTGTTGTCATTATCTCTGAATGTGGAAAATGCCGATGCGACCAACACTATGACCGTAGTGACCTTCATTCCGCCTGCTGTTGATCCCGGCGCTCCGCCTATAAGCATGAGAATGATCATTATCATTTTACCGTTATCACTTAAGGCATCAAGACTCTGCGTATTAAATCCCGCAGTTCTCGTTGTTACAGACTGGAAAAAAGATGACAGAAGTCTTTCGCGAACCGGAAGCGCATCAAATTCAACCGTGAAAAAAAAGATTGCCGGAATAAGTATCAACAGGATCGTCATAAAGAGTACCGCCCGGCTTTGCAGGCTGTAACGATGACGTTTCCATTTGTTGAAGCTTATATCTTTCCAGGTTGAAAAACCAAGTCCGCCAGAGACTATTAATGCCATTACGGTGAGATTAACAACTATATTATCTTTATATGGACACAGAGAGGAAAAATCGCCGTATGAGCCCATAAGATCAAAACCCGCATTACAAAATGCCGAAACCGAATGGAAAATGGCATATCCCAAACCTTTCAGCGCCCCATATGTTTTTGAGAACACAGGATACATTATCAGACTTCCGGCCGTTTCAAAAATAACGGTAAGTTTTAAAATAAATGAGGTAAGCCGTAGTATTCCGCCTACTCTGTCTGCCGAGATCGCGTCTTTCATGATCATTCTCTGGGAAAGTGAGATCTTTCTTCCCGACAGCATGAATATCAGTAATGTGACAGTGACAATTCCCAGTCCTCCGATCTGGATCAGCAATAAGATAACTGTTTTGCCAAATACCGACCAGTAATACCATGTGTCTTTTACAACAAGACCCGTAACACAAACAGCAGACGTTGAGGTGAACAGAGCATCAAAAAAAGAGGCCCCGGATCCGTCATTTGTTGAAATGGGAAGACTTAACAGTGCAGCGCCCAGAAGAATTGTAAGTGCAAAAGCGTATATTATGATTTGAAACGTCGTCAGCTTTATTTTAAATTTTTGAATATCCATACATATATTAAACTTCATTTCGGATTAATTCAGTATTAAGATATCAGCCAACGTATTAAGATTATATTAAATCAGTTGTCCCGCCTGCTTTCGGGGAGGTTGTGATCGTTATATTATAAGATGAACATTTTGTCAGGATACTTAAATGAAAAAGTTAACGAGACCTTTCTGGTATGTTATCACGAAATAATACCAAAAAGGTCTATCTATACTGATACCTGAAGTGATGCATTCGAGACATAGCAGTTATTTTGAATGAAGAGGCATAAACATAAAAAAGCAATTTCGCGCTTGACAATCTTGTCTATATATTGTAGATTATAATTGTTTACAGTGTATAGACATAATTGTAATCTATTTCACTT
>JAILIQ010000218.1 GCA_024695205.1 Lachnospiraceae bacterium | reverse complement strand
AGAATGAAACGTATGAAAAATGCTGAAAATATATTTGAAGAATTTAATGAAAACCTATTGACAAGCGTAAACAGACAGATTAAAGCGGCTCGGCGGGCTATTATCGCGTAAAATCACAGGGGCGTACTGCGCCCTCGCTTGCCCTTCGGGGTGTTCGACACGGAAGGACCGTCGGTTATGGGGATCTCTGACCCTTTAGCCGGCGGTCTTCTTTCGCGTATAAGCCCTTGCCAGGCGGCCGTATGCACGTTGTGCTCGCACATAAGGGCATACGGACATTTGGCAAGGCAACGGACATGAGCATGAAGCCCGACAGAGCGGAATGCGAATGCCCGTAGATTGTGGGAGTGCGCAGCACGGAGAAATCCGTAGCTTATACGCATTAAGGTATGGTTTTACAGGATGAAATCATCTGCTGATGAGGCAGTGAGTATAAAGGAGACAGGAAGAAGATGAAGAATTTGAAGAATGCCATAACAAAAATTGTGATGCTCGGGATTGCGGCCCTGCTGTTTGCGGGATTTGTTCCGACGGCGGTGTTGGCGGCGGAGACGAACGGCGATACCGCTACGGCCGAGACCGATGGCTTCTCCCTATACACTGTGGAATTCACCTATCATGATCTGCAGTATGTCATGCCCGGAGACAGCGAGACCGCTTTATCGGATATCCTTGATAAGGTCTCTCTTACCGGTGAGGCAACAAAGGTTGAAGTCAGCAGCCCGGAGTTGTTTTCAGTTAATAAGAATGATCACGGCGAGTGGATCGTCACTGCCCACAGAGCCTTCAGCTCAGAGGAGTGGATGAAGGTCACCATAAATAATAAAGAATATAAGATCACCGTGACGGATGATTCGGATATCATGTCCTTTGCCGATCTGCAGGCACTGATAGACGGCGCAGCAAATGGCGATACGGTCAAGCTGGAGAAGAATGTCAATTGGAAAGAAAGCCATCCTGGCGCGTCAGGAGACGATTCAAAGCCTCTGGAAATCCCGTCCTGCAAGACCGTCACCCTGGACTTAAACGGCCACACCATCGACCGGGGGCTTAAGAATAATAGCCCTGCGAAAAACGGCAACGTCATTACGGTAAGCGGTAACTTAACCCTCACCGACAGCAGCACATATAGCACCGGCAAGCTCACCGGCGGCAATACCAGTAGCTCTGGCGGCGGTGGCGGCGGAGTGTTCATCGATGAAAACGGCACGTTCACCATGGAGGGCGGCAGCATCATCGACTGCGCCGCGTACTCCGGTGGCGGAGGCGTGAGGGTGAATGGAGGCACGTTCACCATGAACGGCGGCACGATCAGCGGCTGCACCGGCAGAGGCGTGTTCGTCGACGGCAGCGGCACGTTCACCATGAGCGGCGGCGCCCGGATCGACGGATGCACAAATGCTTCCGGTGATGGCGTGTATGTTAATGGCGGCACGTTCACCATGGAGGGCAGCGCGCGGATCACGGGCTGCACCGCAACCAATGGCGCTGATAATGCGCAAGGCGGCGGTGGCGTGTATGTATACGGAGGCACGTTCAAAGTCAGCGGCTCTCCTGTGATCAGCGGTAATACCTGAATTTCTTGTTTTGTGACACTAAAGCGCACTAAAATACTCGATATTTTGTGCCGGAAATGCCAGTAAATACTTGATTTTGCGCATCGTTTCTGTTATAATTTTGTTTAGTGTAATACAACACTAAAATATACACTAAACAGGATGATGCTATGTTAGATAAAAAACACATTGTTAATGTACCCGATGGCGCTATCGTCAGAAGCAACCGTATTGTACTGTGGACAATCGAAAAACGTTATTCTCCAAAGAAGCAATACAATAATGATGCACGGCGCCAGATCGGTAAGGCGCTTGAGGCCGATCGTACCAAAATGTATCCTAATGATAACTACAAGGAGCTTTTCCCTGATGGTTATAACGAATGCGTCGATCCCAAAATAAGTCCTTCGTGGCAATCAATAGGTCTCTATACGGCACTTAAGTACATCGCAGAAAGGCTTCCTTTGTATGATTGCCTTTACAAGGCTTTTGGCAAGGAGGATACCGACCTAATACTTGATTATGCAATGTACTCCATAGCGTATGAATCATCGGTTTCACAGCATTTTGAAAAGGAGATGTCTGATAAGTCACTGTTTTCTGAGAAACTACGCAGTGACTCATACCTTTCCGGTTTTTTCAAGAACCACTTTGCGCAGGAGAAGATTGATCTGTTCCTTGATCTGTGGGCTCCTGCGGTTATAAAGCATAAAGGCATCCGAAAGATGTATGCCAACGTGGATGGCTCTAACGATGATTGTTCCAGCGCATCTTCCGACATGGCAGAAAAGGGTCACTCCAAATCGGGTAAGAACAAAAACATCATCAACGTAATGTATACTGTGGCTCCTGATGGAACCCCTATATCCTTTATCCAGTATCGCGGTAGTGTGGTTGACAGTGTTGCCATGCAGTGGGTCATCAAATATGCGGAGAGTTTAAAGCTTAAACTCCAGGGCTTCTGTATAGACCGAGGCTTCTGCGGCAAGGAAATAGCGGATTATATCAAGCAGGCTAATTACAACTATGTGATGATGCTTACTGATAATGTTGATTCCTATACAGATGCTGTTGTCGAAACAGGAAGCGATATCAGAAATAACGCTGATAAATGGCTGTTTGACAATGAGCTTTTCGCAGATACAGTTGAGAAGCCTCTGTTCAAAAAGGATACGGATAACAGTTATATCCACATATTCTATGACTGCGAAAAAGGAGGGGCAACTACTGCGGCACTGTTGAGGAACATACGCAGGGCAATAAATGAAGCTTCAGCCAAGCTTGCCAAAGGGGAACTTCCGGTCATCCCATCAAACCTTAAAAAGTATTTCGGATTCAGGCAAGGGACTGGTCCTAAGACGCTCGAGTATTACACAAAGGATATCCAGGATGCCATAGATGCCAAGGGATTTTTCGGACTTGCGACATCAAAAAAGATGTCCGCTCTTGAGGCTCACGAAATATATTCCTCAAGGGATGCAAGTGAAAAGCAATACATGGTCATGAAATCCGAAATAGGATTGGATACATATCGTGTCGGTAAAGATCCCTCTATACGCGGTAAGCAATTTGTTGCATTCGTAGCTGGAATACTCAGGAATGAGCTTCTTCTTGCAAGCAAGGAGATGCTGAAGGAAAAAGCGAATCCGTCGCGATACTCAACCACGGCAGTAATAAAGGAACTCACACGCATCCAGATAAAGCGTATGCCGGGCGATGTGTATGCGCTTGTAATGAACCTTAGCGCACGTGACGAGTTCATGCTCAAGCACCTTGGATTACGAGCCAAGGATCTTGATAAAGTTGTCAAGGATCAAAATTTAAGGATCAAAGGCAAGGTTTAGTGTAATAGTTCAGGAAATTCAGG
>JAILIQ010000125.1 GCA_024695205.1 Lachnospiraceae bacterium | reverse complement strand
CGCCTCTGATGAAGAAGCTCGGCTGGCCCACCATTTTCTGCAATACGCTTGAGGTTGCCGAAAACGGCGAGATCACCGGTTTTAAGATGCGTGCGGAAAAATCGAAGCTCGTGACCGTAAAGGCACTGCAGTCGATCGGCTTTGAGACGATCGCTGCGGGCGACAGCTACAATGATCTTGCGATGATCGAGGCCGGCAAGGCAGGATTCCTGTTCAGGAGCACGGAGCAGATCAAGAAGGATCATCCCGAGCTGCAGGCTTTTGAAGAATATTCGGAGCTGCTTGCGGCAATCAAGGCAACGTTATAATAAAAGCATAAATGAGATTAAAAAACTATAAAAACCCACATTTATGGGAAATATTATAGTATAATCCCCCTTGCGCCTGCCGTGGACGGTTACAGTGCTGACGGTGCTGTTTGTCCGGTTGTAAAACGGAATGACAGAAGATGCTTGCCGGTTTTATAAACAGACGATATTTACGGGAACTTGCAATACGGCAGGAATGATATCAAAAGAAAGGTAAGGATGGATCATGAATGAGATCAGGGAAAAAGTATTAAAGGGTGAGCGCGCGCTTTTTGCGCAGAAGGACACCAGGCTCGTTAACTGTGTATTCTGTGACGGAGAGTCGCCGCTTAAGGAAGGAAGAGATCTTGAGCTTGAAGGCTGTATATTTGAGTGGAAATATCCTCTCTGGTACTGTAACAACGTAAAGGTTAAGGGCTCGAACTGGTATGAGATGGGACGCGCGGGCGTGTGGTATACCAACGATATCACCGTTGAGGGCGCTGTCATTGAAGCACCGAAGAATTTCAGACGCTGCAGGAATGTCAGGATCAGCGATACGATCTTTTCATATGCCGGTGAAACGCTCTGGACCTGCGACGGAGTCGATCTTAAGAACGTTACTGTAAGCCGCGGGGATTATCTTCTGATGAATTCGTCGAATATCAAGGTTGACGGATTAAAGCTCTCGGGCAATTATTCGTTTGACGGAGCAAAGAATGTTGAGATCAGGAATTCGACACTGATGACCAAGGACGCATTTTGGAACAGCGAGAATGTGACCGTGTATGATTCGTTCATTTCGGGAGAATATCTCGGCTGGAATTCGAAGAACCTGAAGCTTGTCAACTGTACGATAGAATCTCTGCAGGGCATGTGCTATGTGGATAATCTTGTTATGGAGAACTGCAGGCTGATCAATACGACTCTGGCATTTGAGTATTCAAATGTTGAGGCTGATATCAGTTCTTCTGTTGTGAGCGTGTTCAATCCTTCGAGCGGTACCATCAAGGCTGAGTCGATCGGCGAGCTTATCATTGAACCGGACAAGATCGATCCTTCGAAGACCAGGATCGTATGCAGCGGGATAGAGAAAAGATCCGACAGGCCCGAATGGCTCAGATGACGATAATCGAGCAGCCTGTATCAGGCTGCGGTTATTACGGATTGCGGGGTGTGGCATGAAATATGATTTCGACAAGGTGATCGACAGAAGGGGCACTGCCTCTATGAAATGGGATGTTGCCGAGGGCGAGCTTCCCATGTGGGTTGCGGATATGGATTTTCAGACCGCACCCGAGATCACCGATGCACTGAAAAAACGTCTTGAGCACGGAGTCTTCGGATATTCCGTGATCCCCGAAGAATGGTATGACGCCTATAGGGGATGGTGGAAAGAACGGCACGGGTATGAGATCGGTGCTGACGAGCTGATATTCTGTACCGGTGTTGTTCCGGCTATATCAAGTATTGTAAGGAAGCTTACGACGCCGAATGAAAATGTTGTGATATTAACACCGGTATACAACATTTTCTTTAACAGTATCATAAATAACGGAGCGAGAGTCCTTGAAAGCAATCTAAAATATGTAAGGTGCGAAGATACTGCAGATAACGGTAATGCAGGTATTTTGGGTACTTCCGGGCACTATGAGATTGATTTTGACGATCTTGAGAAGAAGCTTGCCGATCTGCAGACATCACTTATGATCTTCTGCAACCCGCACAATCCCGTAGGAAAGATATGGAGCCGCGAAGAGCTTGCCAAAGTCGGAAGGCTGTGCAGGGAATACGGGGTAACTGTCATTTCCGACGAGATACACTGTGATCTGACGCGTCCGGGCAGAGACTATATCCCTTTCGGAGCTGCATCTCCCGAATGCGCGGATGTCTCGATACAGTGCATCGCGCCGACAAAAGCCTTTAATCTGGCGGGTCTGCAGACTGCCGCAGTCTGCATTAAAAACAGATTCTTACGACATAAGGTATGGAGAGCGCTGAATACCGATGAGGTGGCCGAACCCAATGCATTTGCCGTTACGGCAGCAGTAGCTGCCTTTAAGTGCGGAGGGGAGTGGCTTGACGAACTGAGAGAGTATTTATTTGAAAACCGCAGGATCGCCGAAGAATTTATCAGGGACAATATTCCTTTGCTTAAGACAGTGGAGGCGGATGCGACCTATCTGATGTGGGCGGATATATCCGAAACAGGTCTTGACAGTGAAACATTCTGCGATGAAGTGCGCAGGAGCACAGGACTATTTGTTACGGCAGGCGAAGAATACGGGGAGTGCGGAAGGAATTTTATAAGGCTTAATCTGGCGTGCCCGCGGAGCGTTTTGAACGATGGCCTTAACAGGCTCGCAAGGGGAACCGGACAGTCTGTTGGGAGGAGGACAGAAGATCATGCCTGAAAACGGAAATGCAAGAAGGAGAGATACCGGAAACTCCGGAAGGATCGATGTGGCAGGCCGTCAGAAAATAATCGTAAGGACCAGTATCATAGGGATCGCGGCCAATCTTATACTGGCCGGTTTTAAGGCAACAGTGGGTCTTCTGGCCAATTCGATCGCAGTGATCCTCGATTCGGTAAACAACTTAACCGATGCATTGTCTTCGGTAATTACGATCGTCGGTACGGTACTTGCCGGGAGAAAACCTGACAAAAAGCATCCTTTGGGACACGGCAGAAGCGAATATCTGAGCGCGATGCTGATAGCTGTCATCATTCTGTATGCAGGCTTTACATCCCTGTACGAATCGATAAAGAAGCTTACGGATCCCGAACCAGTTGATTATTCTTATGTCACGCTGATCGTAGTGGCAGCGGCGGTAGTGGTAAAGCTGGTCCTCGGCCGGTATGTGAAATCAAAAGGCGAGGAAACCGGTTCGGATTCACTTAAGGAATCAGGCTCGGATGCGCTGTTTGACGCGATCCTTTCTGCTGCGGTATTAGCCAGCGCCGTAGTTTATATGGTATTTAATGTCAGTCTTGAAGCCTTTGTCAGCATCATAATATCGGTATTTATCATAAAATCCGGTGTTGAAATGCTTAAGGACACATTGGATGACATACTGGGCAAGCGTATGGATCCGGAACTCGTAAGCTCTATTAAGGAGACGATCAGGGAAAATGAGAATGTAAAGGGCGTTTATGACCTGATCCTTCACAGCTACGGTCCCAATCTGCTGATAGGTTCCGTGCATGTTGAGGTTGATTCCTCCATGACCTGCAGACAGATCGATCTGATGGAACGCAGGCTTGCCGATGCCGTATTTGCCCGACACGGCATCCTTCTGACCGGGATCGGGATATATTCCGTGAATGCCCAGGATACAGGGGACATGGAACTGAAAAAGAGTATTTCGGGTATTGTTCTGTCGCATGACGGGGCGATCCAGGTGCACGGGTATTATCTTGATAAGGAGAACATGTCGGTCTATATGGATATCATCATTGATTATGATGTTGAAGACAGACAGGAGCTCTTCGATCATATCAGGAGCGAATTAAATGACACATATCCCGAGTACACATTCTATCTGGTGCAGGATATCGATGTATGATATGTCCGTAGACTGAGGCAGACTGTTAAATATACATATTTGGAGAAGGTGTATAATGAGCGGTATCAGAACACAGGAATATCTGAATTTCAAGGTTAAAAACCAGGTCAGGGTAAACAAATACCTTAATATCGTGCTGTGGTTTTTTGTGATAACAGGCCCTGCGATAGCAAGCGGGATCAAAGCCGGTATCTTTAATGATATTGAATATAAAACCTGCCTTATCATTTCACTGGTCGTTATTGCCCTGGCAGGGATCCACCTGATCATGCTGAAGAAGATCCCGAATTCTCCGATAACGGCTGTATTTGCGCTTACTGCGCTTGACAGTCTGATCGTATATATGTCTTATAACCATGTGAGCATTTTTCTGACATGGTTTCTGGTCCCTCTGCTCTCACTGCTTTTCTGCGACAGGTATTTTTTCGCTTACTCCGCTGTGCTGAACTACGTGCTCATGTGCATCACAACGTGGCTGACAGCTCCGTATGAGGCATCATTCAGGACGGATTATGAAAGTGTTTCGGTGTATTATACGGACGTGATAAGCGGTTTTACGATCGAATCCGTTATAATGCTCTCAGGCGGACTGATCATACTGAAGCTGATAACCGATTATTTTAAGGAACTGTTCAGGCAATACGAGCAGATCAATATCAACAGGCAGCAGATGGATGAAAAGATGAAGATACTTGATTCCATGGCTGAGATCTATGATAATGTGAATCTGATCAATTTCATCGACAATACCGAGATGGCTTTACGGGATCCGGAAATGAAGAAGCACGGGATCGATATGAATACGCAGACGCATACCCTGATGAACCAGAAGATCAAAAATCAGGTAATGCCCGATCAGCTCGACGAATTCCTTACATTTACGAACATTACGACCGTGCGTTCAAGACTGTCACAGAAAAAGCTCATAAGCGCCGACTTTATCGATGTTGTGTCCGGGTGGTTCAGGGCGCAGTATATCACGGTCGATGCCACACTCGACGGGATCCCGAACGTTGTGATCTATACAACAAGAAACGTTGATGAAGAGAAGAGACGTGAAGAGAATCTGATAAGGCTCTCGATGACCGACGAGATGACAAGGCTCTATAACAGAAGGTGTTATGACGAAGATCTGGCAGAATTCAGGAATACTTCGCTGGATGAGGATTTTGTGCTCTTCTCGATCGATCTGAACGGACTTAAGATCGTAAACGATACCAAAGGCCATGCGGCCGGCGATGAGCTTATAAAGGGCTGTGCCGACTGTCTCGCGCTTACCCTGCGCCAGAAGGGCAAGGTGTACAGAACGGGCGGAGATGAGTTTATGGCTATCATACATACGGCGGATCCCGGGAAGCTGCGTGAAATGATCAGGGAGAAAGCGGCGGAATGGCACGGGATCTACAGCGATCAGATCACGATGTCGATAGGCTATGCCGCGGCCAGGGATTATTGCAACGCGACCGTCGACGAGCTTGAGCGTCTGGCGGATGCCAATATGTATGCGGAGAAAGAGAAGTACTACAGGCAGAAGGGAATAGACAGAAGAAAGTCGTAAACAGGAAAGCCGTAAACAGGCATGAAGTGATAAACCGGAAAAACGTAAACAGTCATGAAGACAGAGAAAGAGGGCATCGCAGCGTCGCGGTGCCCTTAGTTGTTTTGTAGTCAGATCGTCATCTCTTCGATGTGATAAACATATTTTAAAGTGCGCAGAGCCTCTATCAGTTCGGCGTGGGTCTTGTATTTTTTCAGATCTGCGTTGCTGATCGAAATTGAGATGGTGTAAACACTGAGCCCCGATCCCGTATATGCCGTATTGAACTCAATATCGTCTATTCTCATTCCGAGCTTGCGGATCGTGGTCACGAAGTCCTGAAGATATTTGCTCTCGGTCAGCTCAAGGTGGATCTCAAAATGATTGGAACGGTTTTTCAGGTATTTTTCAAAAGAAGGAAATACCGAAAGAGTCAGGAACAGTGCTATGAAAATGATAAGCGCTGCGGTATAATGCCCTGCGCCGACTGTAAGTCCGAGCATTCCGCAGGTCCACATCGCGACAGAGGTCGTAAGCCCCTTGATCTGGCTGCGTGAGCTGACAAACAGTGAATTGACGCAGATGATAGAGAGGGCGATTATCGAGGCGGCAGACATCAGGAATAAACCGGTACCCGCCAGAACGAACAGAAAACCGTCCAGGATCATCGCTACCGTACAGGACAGGGAGATCAGCACGAAGGTCCTTAAACCGGCAGAATGACGCTTT